>CAZWVT010000014.1:0-37665 GCA_964636665.1 uncultured Flavobacteriaceae bacterium | reverse complement strand
TTTCTAATTTCGGAAGCCGTTAGAGGTTTTGGAGCTTATATAATCAATCAGAAAGGTGAGCGTTTTGTTTTTAAACATGATGTTCGCGGAGAACTTGCCACACGTGATATCGTTTCAGAAGCCATTGAAACTGAAATGAAAAAAAACGGGACAGAATTTGTTTATCTAGATTGCAGACATCTCGACGAGAATGATTTTAATAATCATTTTCCCACGATAGTTGCTTATTGCAATAATATTGGATTATCTCCCAAAACAGATTTAATTCCAATATTTCCTGTTGCCCACTATCAATGTGGAGGCATTGTTGTCGATAAAAATTCTCAGACAACCGTTCCGAGATTGTTTGCCATTGGTGAATGTTCTTATACAGGTTTGCACGGCAACAACCGATTGGCATCAAATTCCTTGTTGGAAGCGTTGGTTTATGCACATCAATGCTCAGAATACTTAGTTGAAAACAATGAAATGTTTACGTCGCCAAAAATTGAAAATCACCCCCTTCCCTCCTTTCAAATTTCTACGAATAATAACAATTTACAAGCAACTGAAATACGGCAAAAATTACAAAAAATAATTACGCAAGGTTTCTTAAATCAACTTCCTTTAGATTTTGCCAAAGAAAGAATTACTGAAATTTATGAAGAAACCAAACTCCTTACTTCGTCGAATATAAAAAATCTTGAAACGGTTGAATTGGAGAACATGACAATAGTCGCAACTTTAATAATCGATGCGAAAATTCAATATTCTAAATTAACTTCAATGAATTTCCCTTGATTATTCCTCAGGCGGATAACCGTGAATTTCCTCGAAAATTTCATCAAAGTTCTGACGCAGGTAATTACGTAATTTTTGTTTGTAATCATCTCGAAGCCAACTTCTAAAGTTATGTGTGCTTTTACTGATGCATTTACAGTATTTATCAATGCGGTCGTCTATTTCTTCATCTAAAAGTTTAACCAAATTTAATGCATCGTAAACATCCTCACTATTTTCTATACAAATTTTGGAATGCTGTTCAATGGAACGTTCTAAAATTACTTTGGTGGATTCTCCGGCTTTTTGAGCTTTTTCATAAGCGTCTTTCATATTAAAATGAATCGAATCGGAATTTTGAAATTTTTCCCGAACTTCCGGTGTCATTTCATATTCGAAATTACTTTCTAATTCTTCATCACTCAACAATCTGTCTAGATAATAATCAGGATAACGGAAAATCGACTGCCAATCAATTGGTGAATCCCACGAACCAAATCGCGGATAATTATTTCCTAAATCAATGACTTTAAATGAAGATTTGTTATTTAAAATCCGCGATCCCCTTCCTATCATCTGAAAATACAAAGTCAGTGAACGTGTAGCACGGTTTAGAATAATCGTGTCAATTGTAGGTTCATCAAATCCGGTTGTCAGAATGCTTACCGAAGTTAAAATTGCATCAGGTGTGGTTCTAAAC
The DNA here is from genome assembly GCA_964636665.1 of uncultured Flavobacteriaceae bacterium. GTDB lineage: Bacteria > Bacteroidota > Bacteroidia > Flavobacteriales > Flavobacteriaceae > JAAYLC01. The sequence continues at coordinate 36,206 of CAZWVT010000014.1, read as the reverse complement.
CAATCCAAAATTTCTTTTCGTTGACTTTTTGTCGCTGTATTATCCAAGTGTTTAATGGGCAGTCCTGCTGCACGCAAATAATAATAAACCTGAATCGATGTGTTAATACCGTTATTGAAAATTAATGTTTTAGAACCTTTTGCATGACTTAAATAAGCTGATACCAACTTATCCAACATTCCGGTAGCAGAATATAAATCATCCGAAGATTTTACGGTATAATCGCCGTGTGGTCCCACTTCTAATGAGGTGAGTCCCAAATTGTAATGAATCATTTCTATTTCGGCCAGAAACTCATTGTCAATCAACGAACGGATACTTTCTCCAACAATCAACTCATCGTAATTATCTTTCATCGGCAAATTCCGATTAGAACTTAACGGAGTTGCCGTAACGCCTAAGATAAATGAGCTTTCAAAAAATTTAAACAATTTGGTAAACGAGTTGTAATGTGCTTCATCAATGATTACCAAACCAACGTCTGAAATGTCTAATTTATCGTCATTTAGTCTGTTGTTTAAAGTTTCGACCATCGCTACAAAACAACTGTATTCATTCTGATCAGAAAGATCTGCAGTGCTGTTTACTACTTTGTTAATCACTCCAAAACTGGTAAGCATCTCAGAAGTTTGACGGCATAACTCAATGCGATGCGTCATCACCAACACCTTTTTTTTATGTATTTTGAGATACTGTCTTACAATTTCAGAAAAAATTACGGTCTTCCCTCCTCCTGTTGGCAGTTGATACAATAAGTGATAGTCTTCGGGAGCTGATTTAAATTTTTCAAAAATCTGTTCAATCGCTCCTTTTTGATAATTGTATAATTCTTTATCAGTTTTTTTATCTTGAACAGATCGTAAAAGTTCTATATCATCAATCATTGAAAATTCTCCTTCTTATAAATTTTGTGGGATGCAAAAATACGTACTTTTTATGCTCTTGACGAACTTTTATTGTTTAATTGACTTTTGTGCCGAGTTCATGTTTTATGATTATTTTAAACACTATGCTAAATAAGTATTAAAGTGTATTTAAAACATCTTATATTTTACATTTTCAATCTATATTTACATCAAATTTAGAAAAACAAAAACAAACAAATTTATGAAAAAGCGAGTTGGATTATTAGCAGGTTTAGGATTAGCCGCTGCCGGGGCTTATGCCTATTGGAAGTACCGAAGTCTGTCTCCCGAAGAAAGACAAGAACTTAAAGACAAAGTAAATTCTACCGGTCAGCGATTAAAAAACAAAGCCAAAGAAATGGAAGGCAAGATTTCCGGAAAATATGACGAAATCAAAGATAAAACTTCAGAAAAGTACAATGAAGTAAAATCAAAAGCTGCTGACAAAGCACAAGAATACAAAAACAAGGCTGAGAAGAAAGTTGATAGCATTAAATCATAAATTGATTTATTGAATATGCTGTCTGAGAATCCTGAGTTCCAAAAAACTCAGGATTCTTTTTTTGTATTGTAAAATAATCATCTCCAATAATTATTTGCTGCTGCTATGGTTGCAAATTCTGTAGCCACAACCTGACTTATCATAATTAACATTGACGCGTCTTCTGCATAATCCGGACGCAATTTCTCACGCATTGCAGCATCGGGTTGAGTCACCTTAATAATTAACCGTGCCATTTTAATTGCAAGTTGTCTACCTTCTTCGGGAGTTTTGGTAATCAATGAGTTATTCGGTATCAATTGTACTGTCTCTGACATAATTAGTATATTTAAGATTAATAACTCCTAAAATTAAGTATTTCTATCTTATTACTCAATATCTGAAGCAGAAATTATCTGAATTCCGAGATGTTGCATTTCTGCTTTTTGTTTTTCCAATTCATCGGGATTGATTGGTCTTGAAGCATCTTCAATAAAGAAACAGGCAAATCCTTCTTTAAATGCGTCCATTAATGAGTAATAAACACAAAAATCAGATGCCAACCCACACATATAAAGTTGAGAAGTTCCTTGGGCTTTTAAATATCCGGTCAATCCGGTGGATTTTAAATGTCCGTTATCGTAAAAAACGCTGTAGCTATCTATATTTTTATCAGTTCCTTTTCTGAAAATCGCTTCTATACGTCGTGTATCCAAATCAGGATGAAACTCGGCACCTTTGCTTTCCTGAACGCAGTGGTTCGGCCAAAGGGTTTGTTGATGTCCGTGGATTTCGATTTTATCGAATACTTTTTTTCCGGCGTGATTCGATGCAAAACTGATATGATGTTCAGGATGCCAATCTTGAGAAGCTACAATCAAATCAAATTTATCTTGAATCGAATTTATTATTGGTACAATTTTATCGCCTTCCGGAACTGCCAGTGATCCTCCGGGAATAAAATCATTTTGCACGTCTATTATGATTAAAGTTTTCATCTCGTTTTTTATTGATGTTCGATAATAATGTCTTTCTGAACCCTTTTTAATTTCTCACTCAATCCTACTTTATAAATATGCGGATTCTGAAAACGTTTGAATTCTTCAGGTAGTTTTTCCAAGCGTTCTTTAGAATAATCAACTATTTCGTTCAGTTTATAAGATGTAGAAATTCTTTCTCCGGTTTTTATTATTTGAACTAATAAGGGTTCTTGTGTAAATATATCTAATTTTAATCGCTTTCTATCATCAAATGGATGTTCCATTAGTGTAAGATTAATTTCATCAGCCATTGAAATTGCATCTGCGCCATAAAACATTCCGTTTTCGGAAATCATCCGATATACTTGTTTTTGATGTGGAATAGAAATTTTCTCGATGTTTTCAGAAAGTTTCATTCGCGGTTCTCCGTTGTATTCTGAAAGTTTATAAACACCTCCCAAAGCCGCATTGGGATGACCGGTTACTAAATTCGTTCCGACGCCGTAAATATCAATAGGCGCTTTTTGTTCTTTTAAACTTTTAATTACATATTCATCCAATTGATTCGAAACGACAATTTTCACATAATCCAAACCGGCAGCGTCCAACATTTTTCTGCTTTCTTTTGCCAGATATGCCAAATCCCCACTGTCTAATCGAACGCCGGTCAATTTTTCTCTGCGATTTTCCATCTCTTTTGCAACTGTAATTGCATTTGGAATTCCACTTTTTAACGTGTTAAAAGTATCTACTAATAGAACACACTCTTTTGGTCTTATTTCAGCAAAATCACGAAATGCTTGTAATTCATTTTGATAGGATTGAATAAAAGAATGCGCCATTGTTCCGGAGCAAGGAATGTTGTAATCTTTTGCTGCCAACACATTGCTCGTACTGTCAAATCCTCCGATAATTGATGCACGTGTGGCGTAATATCCGCCGGTTGCATGAGAACGCCGAAGTCCCATTTCCAGTAAAATCTCGTCAGTAGCAATATGTCTTATTCTGCTTGCTTTTGTTGCGATGAGCGATTGGAAGTTTAAAATATTCAATAAAACCGTTTCAATAATCTGTGCTTCGATAATATTTGCTTCTACTTGTAAAATCGGGCAGTCAGGAAAAACGACATCCCCTTCTCTAACGGAAAATATATTTCCGTTGAATTTAAAAGTTTTTAAATAATCAAGGAATTCCGAAGTGAAATTGTGTTGTGACAAATATTCGATATCCGAAGCTGTAAATCGGTATTCTTTAAGGATTTTAAGAATATCTTCCAAACCGGAAAAAACAATGTATCCGCCATTAAATGGATTGGTTCGGTAATAATAATCAAAAACAGCACGACTGTTAGGTTTTTTATTAAAATAAACCTGTGCCATTGTCAATTGATATAAATCGGTATAAAGTGCTGTTAATTTCAAAGAAAAGAGATTTAATCCTCAAATATAAAATAATTTCGACCCATTAATTATTTTCTTGCTCACGAAGTTAATAGTATTTTTGCAGACCTATCAATAATTTAATTTTATGACATCATCAGACCTAATGAAAGACCTTAAAGTGCGGTTAGATGCTTTGAGGCACTATCTTTGACATCGAAGGAAAAAAAATTGAAATAACAAACGAAGAAGAAAAAACATTTGACCCCGATTTTTGGAATGATTCAAATGCAGCTGAAGCATTTATGAAAGAACTCCGAACCAAAAAAAAATGGGTCACAGAATATGAAACTGCGGTAAACTTAATTGAAGAAGCAGACATAATCGAAGAGTTTATAACTGAAGGAGAAGCCGATGAAGCGCAATTAAAAAGCATTTTAGAAAAAGCACAAGAGGTAATTGAAGCCATAGAGTTTCGGAACATGCTTAATTCCGAAGGAGATGATTTGAGTGCTGTCATTCAAATTACAGCCGGAGCAGGCGGAACCGAGAGTTGTGATTGGGCCAGTATGCTCATGCGAATGTACATTATGTGGGCAGAAAAACACGGCTATAAAGTAACCCAACTAAACTATCAAGAAGGAGATGTTGCCGGTGTAAAAACTGTTACTTTGGAAATTGATGGTGAATATGCTTTCGGCTGGTTAAAAGGAGAAAACGGAGTCCATCGATTGGTGAGAATTTCCCCATTTGACAGCAATGCCAAGCGGCATACAAGTTTCGTTAGTGTTTACGTTTATCCGTTGGTTGATGAAACCATTAATATTGAAATTAATCCGGCAGATATTTCCTGGGATTTTGCCCGAAGCAGCGGTGCCGGAGGACAAAATGTAAACAAAGTAGAAACAAAAGCTATTTTGACCCACCACCCTACCGGAATTATAATTCACAACAGCGAAACGCGAAGTCAGCTTGACAACCGAGAAAAGGCAATGCAGATGTTAAAATCTCAATTGTATGAAATTGAATTGAGAAAACGCATGACACATCGTGCAGAAATTGAAGAAAACAAAATGGCGATTGAATGGGGCTCACAGATTCGCAACTATGTTCTCCATCCTTATAAATTGGTAAAAGACGTGCGAACAAACGAAGAATCGACAAATACCGATGATGTTTTAGACGGTGAAATAGATGCATTTCTTAAATCCTATTTAATGATGACCGGACAGAAACCAAAAAAAGAAGGCCTTTAATTTTAAATTTATTGACGATGACAACTATTTATCATAATCCCCGTTGTAGCAAATCGCGGGAAGCTTTGGAAATTCTTACTGAAAAAGGAGAAGAAATTAATGTGATTCACTATCTGAAAACACCACCCACCGCTGAAGAACTCAAAAACTTAATATCATTATTAAAAATAAAACCCATCGAATTAATTCGAACCCAAGAGAAGGAATGGAAAGAAAACTTTAAAGATAAAAACCTCTCTAATGATGAATTAATTGAAGTTATGATTACATTTCCCAAATTAATAGAGCGTCCGATAATCGTAAAAAAATCCAAAGCAATCATTGGAAGACCGCCTCAAAAAATCATTGATATTTTGTAATAAACAACCTTCGAAATTCCAAAACAATCTTAACAGAATTTTGAGACTGTTCCTTTTAAACTATTTATATCATTGACAAGTCAAATAAATTCAATTAAGACAAAACCTTTTAATTAACTACATGAGATTACTATTTTCAGTCCTTATGCTTTTGGCTTGCACAAACGCCATTTCACAATCATTTGGGAGAGTAACAGTTCGAGGAACCGTTTTGGAACAAGGAAGTGATTATCCTTTAGAATATGCAACAATATCATTTATAAATAATCAGGGGGAAATTGTAACCGGCGGTGTAACCGACCAAAACGGTGCATTCACCATAGATGTCCCTCGAGGAACATACGATATCAATATTGAATTTATTTCATATCAAACCCAAACATTAGAAAATCAAAACATTACAAGCGATATTACTTATCCTACCATCTATCTTGAAATGGACGCTGCCAGTTTGAACGAAGTAGTAATTCGTGCAGAGACCACCGAAGTTCAAGTTAGGCTTGACAAAAAAATCTACAATATCGGACAAGATCTTACCGCAGGTGGAGCTACAGTGAGCGATGCTCTTAATAATGTTCCATCAGTTACAGTAGATGTCGACGGAAGTATCGCATTAAGGGGAAGTGATAATGTAAAAATTTTAATCAACGGAAAACCTTCAGCCATCGCTGGATTTGGAGGGACAGATGCTTTGCGACAATTGCCCGCAGAAGCTATTGAGCGCGTGGAAGTGATTACTTCACCTTCTGCAAGATACGACGCCGAAGGAACAGCCGGAATTCTCAATATCATTCTCAAAAAAGAAAGAACATTGGGAATAAACGGTTCCATTAGCGGAAGCATCAGCAGCCCTCTTGGAAGTAATGTAACAGGAAATATTAATTTACGGACTGATAAATTTAATATTTTTAACACCACCGGTTATTATTATAACAACAGACCGGGAACAGGTTATTTTGACAACAATTATTTTTCAAGAACAACAACGGATTCTTTAGGAAATCCAATTACCATAGACCCAAATTTTGATCGCGTCATTGAAGACCGTCAAAACGACAGATTGAGACAAGGTTTTAATACCAACTTGGGTATTGAATACTTTATAAACGAGCAGTCTTCTATTACAGCAAGTGCTTTTTACCGTCTCGGAAGAAATCACGATGAAACTACCAATGAAGTTTTAAATTACAGAGGTGGAGATTTGGCGGAACGCAATGTTCGATTTGAGGATGAGACAGATGACAATTACAATTTTCAGGCAGCATTAAACTATGAAAATAAATTTAATGATAATGGCGACCATAAATTGACAGCCGACCTTCAATATGAAAGAAGCAAAAGTGATGAGTTTTCAATAATTTCAGATGAGGTTATGCTTCCTGACTATTCGCGTCTGCCTTCGGAAGAAATTGACGAGAGATTTAAAAGACAAAATTATTTAGCTCAAGTTGATTATGTACTTCCTATTGGTGAAAATGCACAATTTGAAGCCGGATACCGAGGCGATTTTAATAAAAATGAGACCGACTACAAACTTTTTGAAGAAATTGGAACGAGTGGTAATTTCTATTTAAACGACAGCATTTCTAACATATTTACCTATGAGCAAAATGTAAATGCACTTTATACACAGTACGGAAATAAATTCGGAAGTTTCTCTTTCTTATTAGGTCTTCGAGTAGAACACACCATTGCCAAAGGAAGTTTGGATGCAGAAAACGTCGTGGAAGAAACTCCTATAAATATGGATTTTGACAAAGAATATACAGGACTCTTTCCCACTGTAAATTTAACTTATGAATTAGGGAATAGAGAAAATATTACATTGGGTTACAACCGAAGAATCAACCGTCCGTGGAGATGGTTTTTAAACCCCTTCCCTTCCCGCGCAAGTGAAGCCAATATTTTTCAAGGAAATCCTGATTTAGATCCGGCATATTCTGATGCTTTTGACCTTGGTTATATGAAAAGATGGGAAAAATTAACCCTGACGACTTCTGTATATTATCAACACGAAACAGATGCTTTTGAAAGGGTTCAAGAAGAAACCGGAGAAGTTACTGACAATGGCGTGAATATCATTAGAACACTTCCTATAAATCTTTCGACAAATCAACGCTACGGATTTGAAGTAGGACTTATGTATTATCCCGCACGATGGATTTCTTTAAACGGAAGTTTCAATTATTTTCTTTTTAAAACAGACGGAATCCACAATAACATTAATTACGGCGTAGAAAACAGCAGCTATTTTGGTCGGTTTAGTTCAAAAATAAAATTGCCCGCTCAAATCGAATGGCAAACCAATGCATTCTACCGTGGACCACGAACCAATGCACAAACGCGAACCAAAGGAATGACTTCCATCGATATGGCTGTAAGTAAAGAAGTATTTAATGACAATGCGACAATTACATTTAATGTCAGTGATTTATTAAACACAAGAAAACGAAGCAGTTTCACTGAAACACCATTTTTCAATAGCGACAGTGAATTTCAATGGCGTCCGAGAACTTTTACTTTATCTTTTATCTACAGATTTAATCAGCAAAAGAAAAATATGCGCCAACAACGAAACGGCGGAATAGATGAAGGCGAAGGTTTTGAAGGATAAAATTTTCGATGCCTATAAGAAATAAAAAAATATCCCGAGTCAATTTGGGATATTTTTTCAGTTTATAACAGTTGAATGTACAATTGTGCACTTTCTACCAAATAGAAAACCACCTTCATTGCTGAAAGTGGTCTCAAGAAAATTATTAACTTTAAATATTATGACTTTAATTCTTTTTCCTTTTTTCTTTCCTGCATTCTTTCTTTAAGAGCTCCTCCAATCCAATAAGGCAATAATCCCATTAAAAAGATTAATAACCAAAAGCCCATAGTAACGACAATCATTATGAGTATAAAACCTAAAAATTCACTGAAGGTAAACATAAGAATGAATATTATTTATTTTTGGTCAAATATAAAGTTTTTTTTATTTGATAGCTAATGAATTTTAAAAAATTATAAACAACAATTTAACAACATAGCATGTCTCTGCTTGGTTTTGGTTACCTTTGCTGTTTTGATAAAATTAAATTTCACAACTTTAGATTAACTTAAAAATTACCTTATTTAGCCATGCAATACAGAATTGAAAAAGATACTATGGGCGAAGTAAAAGTTCCTTCGGACAAACTTTGGGGTGCCCAAACTTCACGTTCACTTGAAAATTTCAAAATTGGTTCTAAAGCTTCTATGCCCTTAGAAATAATCTATGGTTTTGCGTATTTGAAAAAAGCAGCGGCCTATACAAATTGTGAATTGGGCGTTCTTTCCGAAGAAAAAAGAGATTATATCGCAGCAGTTTGTGATGAAATTTTAGACGGTAAACACGATGACCAATTTCCTTTGGTAGTATGGCAGACAGGAAGCGGAACGCAAAGCAATATGAATGTCAATGAAGTTATTGCTAATCGTGCACATCAACTTGCGGGAAAAACGATTGGCGAAGGAGAAAAAACAATTCAACCTAATGACGACGTAAATAAATCGCAGTCTTCAAACGATACCTACCCTACTGCAATGCATATTGCAGCTTATAAAAAATTAATTGAAGTTACAATTCCCGGAATCGAACAATTTCAAAAAACGCTTGCTTCCAAAGCCGAAGAATTTAAAGATGTCGTAAAAATAGGCCGTACACATTTAATGGATGCCACTCCACTTACCTTAGGTCAAGAATTTAGCGGTTATGCTTCTCAATTAAGCCACGGTTTGAAAGCTTTAAAAAACACTTTGCCTCATTTGGCAGAATTGGCATTGGGCGGAACGGCAGTCGGAACCGGATTAAACACACCCGACGGATATGATAAGAAAGTTGCAGAATACATTTCAAAATTCACCGACCTACCTTTTGTAACTGCCGAAAATAAATTTGAAGCCCTCGCTGCTCATGACGCTTTTGTAGAATCTCACGGAGCTTTAAAACAATTGGCCGTTTCATTAAATAAAATTGGAAACGATATCCGCTTGTTGGCAAGTGGTCCTCGAAGTGGAATCGGGGAAATTATCATTCCTGCAAATGAACCCGGTTCGTCAATCATGCCCGGAAAAGTAAATCCTACGCAAGCAGAAGCCCTCACAATGGTTTGTGCACAAGTTATGGGAAACGATGTGGCAATTTCTGTCGGCGGCATGCAAGGTCATTTTGAACTGAATGTATTCAAACCTATGATGGCCGTTAATTTTCTGGAATCCGCACAGCTTTTAGGAGATGCTTGTATTTCATTTGATATTCATTGCGCTCGCGGCATTGAACCAAATTATGAAATTATCAAAAAACAACTTGATAACAGCTTGATGTTGGTTACTGCATTAAATACAAAAATCGGTTATTACAAAGCCGCAGAAATTGCAAATGCAGCTCATAAAAACGGAACCACATTAAAAGAAGAAGCGGTAAGATTGGGCTATGTATCTGCGGAAGATTTTGATTCTTGGGTACGTCCTGAGGATATGATTTAATTTATATTTAGAACCCTTATATTTTAAACCACATTGTTTTTTTAAATAGTGTGGTTTTTTATTTTATTGAAAGCATTGCCCAGATTATCAATCAAATCACTTGCTGTCATTGCGTGCATCCCCATTTTCTCTTGAGCAAAATCTCCTGCCAGACCGTGCATAAAAACACCTAAATATGCAGCAATTAAAGGCGAATATTTTTGAGCAATCAAACCGGCAATAATTCCGCTTAAAACATCTCCGGAACCGGCAGTGGCCATTCCGGGATTGCCAGTAGAATTAATAAAAATCTCGTCTTTATAAATCGTCATCGTATGCGCTCCTTTAATCACAATTATTACATTGAGCTTTTTGGAAAGTAATTTCACTTTATCAATTTTCTCGTAATCATGCTTCCATTTTCCAATCAAACCTGCAAGTTCTTTCGGATGTGGCGTAAGTATGGATTGCTCAGGAATAAATTGTAAATACTCCGGATAGTTCGCCAAAATATTAAGTGCATCTGCATCGATGACCATTGGTTTTTTGCAGCTTTTTAAAAACATAATTAGAGCATTGTTTACTTTTTCGGAAACACCTATGCCCATTCCGATGGCAATTGCAGAATATTGCTCCTCTTTTATTGCAATTTCAGTATGTTCGTTGTCATCGATATCTGTAATAACCATAGCTTCCGGTAATGTGGTTTGGATTATTTCGCAGCCACATTTTGGAACGACTACAGTGACTTTTCCGGCTCCGGTTCTGTACGCAGCTTTGGACGTTAAATAAGCAGCACCTATCATACCATAGCTTCCGCCAATGACTGCCACATGACCAAAAGTTCCTTTATGCGAGAACTTTTTTCTTTTTTTAAGCTGATTTTTTACTCCATTTAAAGTTACAATCCGCGCCAAAGGAGTTAAGGATTGTATGAAATCAATATCCAATCCAATATTCAACACTTCTACACGCTCAATTATTTCGGTATTTTCAGGAAGAAAAAAAGATAATTTTGAACATTGGAAAGTTAGAGTAATTGAAGCTTTTATAACCGCGTCGAAATCCATTACCGGCGCTTCGGCAAACAATCCCGAGGGCATATCAATTGAAATTATAGTCGCTTTTGACTTATTCAGATGTTGAATCAATTCTTTAATCCAAGAATCCGGGGTTCGGCTTAAACCGATTCCAAATATCGAATCGATAACGAGCATTTTTTCATCGATAAACGGAAAGTCATTTGCAGAAGAAATAGGATAAACAGGAATATTGTTTGATTTTAATTTTTGCAAATTGCTCAAAAAATCTGAAGAATTATTTTTGGTAAACTCTAAGGTGAAAATTTTCACTTTATAATTTGCTTTATAAAGCATTCTTCCCAATGCAAGACCATCTCCCCCATTGTTTCCCGGTCCGCAAAATACTGAAACTGTTTCGGTTGAAGCTGCGGGATATTTTCTGCAAATCCATTCAAAAACTTTGTTTGCAGCGCGTTCCATTAACTCTTCTGAACTAATGTTTTGATTGCGAATGCTAACCGCATCGGCTTGTTTTATTTGTTTACCGGAAAGGACAATCATAGATTTTAAAGTTTTAATAAAGTTGTTATTCAAAAATACATTATAAAACACATTTTTAAATTGTTGACAACCCCGTTTATAACTTCCTGTATTATCCTTTTTATTCCTCTGTAAATTCCTTAATTTTCATAAAACTCTCATTATGGAAACACGAGATGACGTTCTTTTAAAACTTAGACCCAAAATTGATTCTGTAAAAACCTTATCTACTACCAGTTCGGATGAATCTTTTCAAAATCAGGTCTTGCGCCCCGTAATTCTTATTCAAGAAGAGCTTTTACTGAATTTTTTTAAAAATTACATAAGAAAACACAAAAATTACTTTTACAATCTTTCCGTAGAAAAAAAGTTAGACTATATCGATACTGCATTTCAAAAAGATTTTAAATTTTTAAATGTGATTCGCGGGATTGTTATCGGAATGTTCACAATCAAAGAATACGATATTTATACGCATAATTCATCGGCTCTTAACAAACGGATGACAGATTTAATCAGAGAGCTTTTAAAAAATAACCTACAACTTTTTGAGTTACAGAAAAACCGAAATAACATACAATCGGAAAATCATTACAAAGCACTTAGTTCATAAAGAAAAAATCCAATTTTAATTTTAGTTTTGACAAAATTATGCTCAAATAATTTTTATTAACGCTTATTACTTTTAAACTTTATGCAACTAACCGCATTAGATTGGCTTATTATTGGAGGCTTTCTCCTACTTTTTCTGGCTATCGGCTTTATTGTCGCCAAAAAATCAGGAAAAGATTCCGAATCTTTTTTTCTTTCTAATCGCAATATGCCGTGGTGGCTTCTTGGCGTTAGTATGGTTGCTACGACCTTTGCAGCAGATACTCCGAATTTTGTAGCCGGGTTGATTCGACAAGAAGGTGTTTCGGGAAACTGGATATGGTGGAGTTTCTTGTTAACAGGAATGCTGACTGTTTTTTTCTATTCAAAACTTTGGAGACGAAGTGAAATTACCACAGATTTGGAGTTTTACGAACTTCGTTATAGCGGAAAAAGTGCTGCTTTCCTACGTGGCTTCAGAGCCATTTATTTAGGAGTATTTTTCAATATTGTCATCATGGCAAATGTTTGTCTGGCCGTTATCAAAATCGGACATGTCATGTTTGGACTGTCAGCTATTGAGGTGTTGTTAATTGCCTCTCCTGTTGTAATTATCTATTCTGTGTTGGGAGGATTAAAAGGCGTGTTATTAACAGATTTCGTGCAATTTATAATTGCAATGGTTGGAAGTGTCTGGGCTGCTGTTTATATTGTCAATATGCCTGAAATTGGCGGAATTGAACAACTTTTAGCGATACCGGAAGTAGCGGAAAAAACTTCAATTTTACCTGATTTTTCAAATCCCGAATTGGTCATTCCTTTATTGATAATTCCATTGGCTGTACAATGGTGGAGTGTTTGGTATCCGGGAGCCGAACCTGGAGGAGGCGGATATATCGCACAGCGAATGCTCGCTGCAAAAGATGAAAAGAATGCGGTTTGGGCTACGTTGTTTTTCAATTTTGCACATTATGCTTTGCGTCCGTGGCCGTGGATTCTCATTGGATTTGCTTCGCTTATTATTTATCCGGATTTAGAAAGCTTGCGAGTTGCTTTTCCACATCTGGATTCTTCTTTTGTAAAAGATGATTTGTCCTATCCTGCGATGCTTACTTTTCTTCCAGCCGGATTGTTAGGAATTGTGATAACCTCTTTAATAGCAGCATTTATGAGTACAATTTCTACGCATTTAAATTGGGGAAGTTCTTATGTAGTGAATGATTTTTACATTCGATTTATCAGAAAAAACGCCGGAAATAAAGAACAGGTTTTTATCGGGCGAATAAGTACGGTTTTGATGATGGTTTTTGCCGCACTTTTAGCTTTGGTATTAGATGAAGCAAGAGAAGGGTTTAATTTGTTATTGACAATCGGCGCCGGTACAGGATTGCTTTTTATCCTTCGATGGTTCTGGGAAAGAATCAATCCGTACAGTGAAATAGCTGCGATGGTTATTTCTTTCACTATTTCTATTTTCTTTTTTATAAATAACAAATCCCAAACTCCGTGGTTTGATATTCCAATTCACTGGCAACTGGTTTTAAGCGTGGCTGTAACTACGGCTGGATGGATTTTGGTTACTTTATTGACCAAGCCTTCCAAAGCAGAAACTATTGAAAGTTTCAATGAATTAATATTTGAAAATAAATCCAAATTTGAAGGTTTTGGACTTAAAATTCTTGGTTTTGTTTCCGGTACTATTGGAACTTATACGGCATTATTTTCAATCGGAAATTTTATTTATGGAGAATATCTGCTCGCAATATTGATGCTATTCATAACAATTGGCGCAGCATTTATAGTGAGAAAATCTTTGCGAAAAACGGATTAAATCAAGCCCTTATATTTGCGGATAAACCACTCGGCAGTTAAAAACAAAACAATTAAACCTAACAAATACTTCCAGTCAATCAGCGGAGTGGTTGTTATTTCTGTTCTTTTAATCGTTTTGAAGTCGTCGTCTTCCAACAATTTTTGAATTAACTCATCCCCCTGATTGGCAAAAAAAGAAACTCCGGAAGTGTTTTGCGCCACGCGTTGAAGTTTAGAGACATTGGCATTCAAAAATTGTCTTTCCATATCAAAATCTAAGATGGAAAAAGTTCCGTTTTTAGAAAGTGATTCATTCGATACAGATACGGCATAACTGTATTCTCCTTCTGTTAAATTTCCTAAATCTACTTCATAAAAATTTGATTTTAATAACATCGGGAAAACATTTTCTTCTTCGGTCTCTGTATTTCTAATTCGAATTTGCAGATTTGCTCTTGGGTCAAAAACGTAATTTTTATCAAAAAACTGAGCAAATATTTTTATCGGTCTGTTGTTGTAATAAAAATTCTCGGAAGTTACTTCCAATCGTTCGCGCTTTTTTTGGGAAGCCAAATATTGTATGATATTTCCGATAAAATCATCAAATTTTTGAAAATCGCCAAAATCTCGGTAACTCTTTGCTCTCCAACGCCAAAATCCGTCTCCGTCCCATAAAGCATAACGAGAATTGGAAATTTCCAAGGTAGTTAAAAGCGGATTTTCATTGTTCAATCCATTTACGGTTTGGTTTAAAATGGTTTGATAATTTCCGTTTATAACAATATTTCCGAATGTTGTATAAAGTGGAGGAAAATCTGAAAAACCAATATCCTCTATCGCAAAAGAGCTGTAACTTTCATTTAGACTTCCTTGAATTAATTCTGTGCTTTGCGTTGTATTTTTTTGAAAATGAGGTTGAAATCTGTTTAAAGAATTCCAATTTGTATGATGTCCTGAAATGATTAAATAATTTTTATTTGCTGTTTCGAGCTGATTAAAAACAGTACCAAAAGTTTGATCCGGTTGATACAAAACAATCAATTGATAATCTTCCAAAACTGCCCCAGCTTCCGCCGGATTTTTTAATTCAAAAGTTCGTTGTTCATTACTGGTAACCGCACGTTTGAATGCGCCAATATCCGGGTGGGAAATAGAGCTAATCATCAAAACCTGCGTGGCTTGATCGATTACTTCAACAGCAAAAGATTTTGTATTATTCGTCGCATTTTTCTCATTTTCAAGCGGCGTTAGAGTCGCTCGGTATTTTTGAACTCCTACCTGTTCAGCCGGTAGTGTAAAATTAACTATATGAGAATTTTTATTTTTGGAAAACTCCAATGATTGTCTATAAACGATAGCTTCATTGTGATACACAATTAATTCTGAATCAACATCATCTGAACCATTGTAAGACAACACAATTTCTACAGGGAATTTATTTTTTAGAAAGGCATAGCGATTCGTATTGAGCTGTTCTATTTTTAAATCGGGATAAACAATGGAATCGCCTAAAATTACAGGTAAAATCTGATTTTTCGAATTTGAGATTGCAAATTCATAATCTGTTCCAATAGTTTGATTTCCGTCTGTAACAAGTACAGTAGGCGCTATTTGGTTTCTGTAAAGATTGTTTATTGTTTTAAGCGCAGATGCGATATTTGTATTGTTTTCATCAAAATTCAGTGAATCAACAGGTTCTATAGTGTTTCCAAATGAATAATAAGAAATATCAAATTTGTCATTTAATTCACTGTGATTTCTTAATTGATTGTATAATTCTTCAGCACTATGGGTTTGTTCCAAATGTTTTATTGAAGCCGAATTGTCTATTAAAACAGGAAGCTGCGGTTTTTCAAAATAACTTGTGGAGTTGTTGAAGGTCGGATTTATTATGAGAACACCCAATGCAAACAAAGTCAAAAACCTCAATATCAATAGAGTCCAACTGATATTTGCGGTTGTTTTTGATTTGTATTTATACATCAAAAATGCCAGAATAAACGAAGTTATTCCGGCGATAATGATATAAAAACTCGTTTGTGTATCCACTTATTTTTCCGGTATCAGAGTTTATTGGGAATTAAGTTAGCATTCCTCCGTCCACATGAATTATTTGTCCTGTAATATAAGCTGATAAATCACTTGCTAAAAACACACAAGCATTTGCAATATCTTCAGGTTGTCCTCCTCTTTTTAAAGGAATTGCATCTCTCCAACCTTGAACGATGTTTTCGTCTAATTTACCTGTCATTTCAGTTTCGATAAATCCCGGGGCAATAACATTGCAACGAATATTTCTGGAACCTAATTCCAAAGCTACCGATTTCGAAAATCCGTGAATTCCCGCTTTGGAAGCAGCGTAGTTTGCTTGTCCGGCATTTCCTTTGACGCCGACAACTGAACTCATATTTATAATGGATCCTTTTCGTTGTTTTAACATGGTTCTTTGTACTGCTTTGGTCATATTGAAAACTGACTTCAAATTAACTTCGATAACTTTATCAAAATCAGCTTCGGACATTCTCATCAAAAGATTGTCTTTTGTAATTCCGGCGTTGTTTACCAAAATATCTATTGAACCAAAATCTTTTAAAACTTCATCAATTAATTTTTGTGAATCTTCAAAAGAAGCAGCATCACTTTTATAAGCTTTTATCTTTACATTGTTAGCCGATAGTTTTTCTATTATTTCATTAGCTGCAGTTTCCGAAGAACTATAAGTAAAGGCAACATTTGCACCATGAGTTACAAATATTTCTACAATTCCTTTTCCGATTCCTCTGCTTCCTCCGGTAATAATGGCTGTTTTTCCTTCTAATAATTTCATGAGCATGAATTTAAAATTGATGTTGGTTTAAAAATCCAAATATACTAAAAGCAAGATGGAATTAGAACAAAAAAAGCTCTATCCGAAGAGAGAGCTTTTATAATTATAAATAAAAAATTAGGATACTTGATATTCAGGTAATAGTTTTTCTCTTTCATCTAACCATTGTGGTAATGAAACAACTTTTTCTCGCGTTCCTTTAACACCGACAGTAACTATTTTCTCTTTTTGACGTAAGCCAAAAACTGCATTAACAATAGACTGTCTGATTTTTGAAAAATTAGCCGGATCCAGTTTCATAGTCACTATTGCATGATTTGCCAAATCGTCTAAAGTTAATGGACGTTGTACACTTTTTAAACGTGTAACTATAAACTTACCCCAGATGGATTTTCTTCCTCTTTTTTCAGTACTCTTAGGAGTCATTCGTCTTTTCTTTACCGGCGTAGCCTTTAAAGTAGGTGTGTTTTCAGCTTCTTGTGATTCAGTTGATAAAACCGTAGTTTCTTTTTTAGCAGTTTCCTGTTCAGCCGTATAGGTTTGCTCCGGTTCTTTAGAGACTGTTTCCTGAATATCCAATACTGAATCAGGCATGGGGATGTCTTTAAGTTCGTCCAAAACTTTCTTCAAATCTTGTATTCTTTTAAGAGCAGATACATATTCTCGATGATATTCGAGTTTAATACGTTGTAAAATTTCGACGGGGAGTTTCATTTTAAGTTTGTTTAGATATTAATTAAATATAATTGTGTTTATACCAGAACAGATGCCACTTTTTTGCCGATTTCGGCCGGACTATCAACAACATGGATACCACATTCGCGCATTACTTTTTTCTTTGCTTGTGCTGTATCTTCACTTCCGCCAACAATTGCTCCGGCATGTCCCATAGTTCTTCCGGCTGGGGCAGTCTCACCTGCAATAAATCCAATAACAGGTTTTTTCAAACCGCTGTTTTTATACCAGTGAGCAGCTTCTATTTCCAATTGTCCTCCAATTTCTCCAATCATCACAACAGCTTCACACTCCGGATCTTGAATCAGCATTTCTAAAGCTTCTTTAGTAGTGGTTCCGATGATGGGATCTCCACCAATTCCGATTGCGGTTGTAATTCCAAGCCCTTGTTTAACTACTTGATCAGCTGCTTCGTAAGTCAAAGTTCCGGATTTTGATACAATACCGACGTTTCCTTTTTTAAACACAAAACCAGGCATAATTCCCACTTTTGCTTCTTCAGGTGTAATTACACCCGGACAGTTTGGTCCGATTAAGCGGCTGTTTCGTTGTTTCACATAAGTAGCGGCTTGAATCATATCTTTTACCGGAATACCTTCTGTAATTGTTATGATAACTTTTATGCCGGCATCTGCGGCTTCCATGATGGCGTCCGCAGCAAAGGCAGGTGGTACAAAAATAATTGAAGTATCGGCTCCGGTTTGTTTTACTGCTTCTTGAACAGTATTAAAAACCGGTTTTCCAAGATGCTCCTGACCTCCTTTTCCGGGAGTTACACCTCCGACTACGTTGGTTCCATAATCAATCATTTGCTCTGCGTGAAAAGTTCCTTCACTTCCGGTGAACCCTTGAACAATTATTTTTGAATTCTTATTAACTAAAACACTCATTTTTTATTATTAAATTTATTAAAAAAATATTTCAAATATAACTCTTTTTATATTATACTTTGATAGTTTCAAAGCTTTTTCCGAAATCTCCGTTTTTTGAAGCCAGCTGACTTATCAAATGTCCTCTGATTATTTTATTGTCTTGAAGTTCCCAAATTACCATAAAATGAGCTGCTCCGATTTCTTCATCGACATTTTCAAAAGTTCGCACATAGTAATTATGCCTAACGGTAACATAATTTCGCTGAGCCAATAAGTGGCTTATTTCTACACGTAATTCAGAATAAGATTTATTAATATTATCAAAAAAAGATTTTAAATCACTTATATCCATAATGGTTAGTCCTTCAGAACCATTCCAATATATACAAACATCTTGATGAAAAAAATCTTCTATCAAATGTTTATCGTTAAGCAAATCTCTTTTATAAAAATCTCTTATAACTTCTTTTGATGATTTACTCATTTTTCTTTTTCATATTTTCAATTAATTCAGGAAGTGCACGAATGGCTGCCATTTCCTTAAATTTTTGTCTGGCATCAATTGCCGGTGAACCAAAATATCGTTTGTTTTCTGAAAGTGATTTTGAAATTCCGCTTTGTGCTAATAATTCTGAATTGGCACCAATTGTAATTCCACTTGTTACACCCACTTGTCCCCAGATAGTTACGTTATCTTCAATCACAACACATCCTGAAATTCCAACTTGTGAAGCAATCAAACATTGTTTGCCAATAATCGTATCGTGACCTATATGCACCTGATTGTCCAATTTGGAACCTTGCTTTATTGTAGTTGAGGATGTTACGCCTCGGTCAATGGTACATAAGGAACCTATTTCTACATCGTCTTCAATCATCACATTTCCTCCGCTTAAGAGTCTGTCAAAATGGGAAGTGCGATTTTTATAGTAAAATGCATCGCTGCCAATAACTGTTCCGGCGTGAATAATCACATTGTCACCGATAACCGCATCATCGTAAATTACTACATTGGGATAAATAACACAATTATTTCCAATCTTGACATTATTTCCGACAAATGCATTTGGTTGTATTATTGTCCCTGTTCCAATCTCTGCATTTGGTGCAATTGCATCATTTGCTTTTTTAAACGGATTAAAATGTTGGGTTAATTTATTAAAATCACGAAATGGATCGTCCGATATCAATAATGCTTTTCCTTCAGGACATTGAACTTCTTTGTTAATCAATATGATAGTCGCTTTAGATTGCAACGCTTTGTCATAGTATTTAGGATGATCAACAAATACAATATCACCGGGTTCAACCACATGAATTTCATTCATTCCCAAAACAGGAAAATCAGCAAATCCCACATAGGATGCACCGATGAGTTTTGCTATTTGCTCTAATGTCTGTGGAGGATTAAACTTCATAAAATTATTCCTTTACACGCTCTTGATATTGTCCTTTTTCAGTATCAATACGAATCTTGTCGCCTTCATTTATAAATAAAGGAACATTAATTTCTGCTCCTGTTTCAACAGTTGCAGGTTTTGAAGCATTTGTAGCCGTATTTCCTCTGACTCCGGGTTCGGTTGAAACTACTTGCAAAATAACGTGCGCAGGCATTTCGACAGAAAGCGGTGCGCCGTCTTCCGTATTGATTAATACGTTTACGATTTCTCCTTCTTTCATAAGTTCCGGAGTATCGAGGATTTCTTTTTGTAAACTTATTTGGGAATAGTCATCAGTATGCATAAAATGATACATATCTCCCTCATTGTATAAATATTGAAATTTATGAGTTTCTACGCGTACATCATCAATTTTATGTCCGGCTGCAAAGGTATTTTCTATAACTTTTCCGGTGGTAACACTTTTTAATTTAGTACGAACAAATGCCGGACCTTTTCCGGGTTTTACGTGAAGAAACTCCACAACTTTATATATGTCGTTATTGTATCGGATACACAATCCTTTTCGAATATCTGATGATGTCGCCATTGATTTATAATTTTTAGAATTTAAACTTTTAGTTAATTAGCTTTAAAATATCCTTTCATAATTCCTCTTTTGGAATTTTTTATAAACTGAAGGATTTCATCTCGTTCGGGCGTAGCTTCCATTTCTGCTTCAATTATTTCTGCAGCTTGTGAAGTATTGTAATTCTTTTGATATAAAATTCTGTAAATGCTTTGAATTTCACTTATTTTCTCTGATTTAAATCCTCTTCGTCTAAGTCCAATTGAATTTATTCCTACATAACTTAAAGGTTCGCGTGCGGCCTTTACATAAGGGGGAACATCTTTTCTAACCAAGGAACCTCCCGAAACGAATGCGTGATTTCCAATCATACAAAACTGATGTACTGCTGCCATTCCTGCCAAAACCACATAATCCCCAACGGTAATATGACCTGCCAGCGTACTGTTGTTACTGAATATGCAATTATTGCCAACAATGCAATCATGTGCAATGTGGCAGTAAGCCATTATCAAACAGTTTTCGCCTATTTCTGTTTTTCCTTTGTCTTTGGTGCCACGATTGATGGTGACAAATTCTCGAATCGTCGTGCCATTGCCAATTTTCGTAATCGTATCTTCACCTTCAAATTTTAAATCTTGTGGAACTGCAGAAATTACCGCTCCCGGAAAGATATTGCAATTCTTCCCGATTCGAGCACCTTCCATAATTGTTACATTACTGCCAATCCAAGTTCCCTCTCCTATTTCAACGTTATTGTGTATAACTGCAAAAGGTTCAATGACCACGTTTTTGGCTATTTTAGCTCCGGGGTGAACGTATGCAAGCGGTTGATTCATCAGTTCTTATAATTGTTATTCTAAACATAAGGTTTAAAGCTTATGCCTTTTTAATTGTTTTTTGTTTTTATCATTTGAGCCATCAATTCGGCTTCTGTCACCAATTTGTCATTCACATAAGCATTGCCTTGCATATGAACGATTCCTCTTCTAATTGGCGAAAGTAACTCTAATTTAAATATCAACGTATCTCCGGGATTTACTTGATGTTTAAATTTTACATTGTCGATTTTCATAAAAAATGTCAAATAATTTTCCGGATCAGGAACCGTACTCAACGCCAAAATTCCTCCCGATTGCGCCATCGCTTCGATGATTAATACGCCGGGCATCACAGGTGCGCCGGGGAAATGTCCGACGAAAAATGGTTCATTCATCGTCACATTTTTTATTCCCACCACTGAGGTGTCTGTCAACTCCATGATTTTATCGACCAATAAAAATGGCGGGCGATGTGGCAGCAATTCCATTATCTGGTTAATATCCTTTACAGGTTTTTTGTGCAGGTTAAATTTTGGTACTTTGTTACGCATTTCGATTTTGATGATTTTTGCTAATTTTTTTGCAAATTGAGTATTTACAAAATGTCCCGGTTTTGTAGCAATTACTTTCCCTCGAATGCGATAACCAACCAACGCCAAATCTCCCATTACGTCAAGCAATTTGTGTCGTGCTGCTTCATTGGGATGGTGTAAAGTCAAATTGTCTAAAATTCCGTTAGGTTTAACTGCAATTTTATCTTTCCCGAAAGCCACTCTTAATTTTTTCATGGTTTCGGGGGAAAGTTCTTTATCAACATACACAATGGCACTGTTGAGGTCGCCTCCTTTTATCAGTCCTTTTTCAAGTAGCATTTCAATTTCATGGAGAAAACTAAAAGTTCGTGCATTAGAGATTTCATTTTTAAAATCTTTAATGGAATTTAGCGTTGCGTTTTGTGTACCCAATACTTTTGTTCCAAAATCAACCATTGTAGTCAGTTGATATTCATCTGCGGGCATGACGAGAATTTCGCTTCCTGTTTCTTCGTCTTTGTATGAAATTACTTGCTCTACAACATATTCTTTTATAGGTTCATCTTGCTCTACAATTTCAGCCTTTTCCAATGCTTCTACAAAATATTTGGAGGAACCATCCATAATCGGAGGCTCGGAAGCATTTAATTCTATCATACAATTATCAATTCCCAGTCCTACAAGCGCTGCCAATACATGTTCTGTAGTTTGAACGCGCACACCTAATTTTTCAAGGTTTGTTCCGCGCTGGGTGTTTACCACATAATTTGCACTTGCTTCAATAACCGGCTGACCTTCAAGATCGACACGTACAAACTTATAGCCGTAATTTTCCGGTGCCGGCTTAAAAGTCAGTGTAACTTCTTGTCCGGTGTGCAGTCCCACTCCTTTTAGGGATACTTCTTTCCCTATGGTTTTCTGTTTTTCTACACGTTCAGTCATTATCCTTTTTTTCTAATGCATTTATTCGCTCTACGAGCTTGGTTAAATTCTTAAAATGTACATAGCTTTTGTTGTAATCGGCATAAGCCAATGCAGGAGATCCTTGTAATGTTTCATTGTCTTTTACATTTCGTCCTATTCCGCTTTGTGCTTGAATGCGGACATTATCACCAATAGTGATGTGTCCTGCAATTCCTACCTGCCCGCCGATAATGCAATTTTTTCCGATTTTGGAAGAACCTGCAATTCCGGTTTGTGCTGCAATCACAGTATTTTCTCCGATAGTTACGTTGTGGGCTATCTGAATTTGATTGTCCAGTTTAACGCCTCGCATAATGTAGGTTGAACCCAATGTAGCACGGTCAATTGTAGTTCCCGGACCGACATCGACGAAATCTTCTAAAACTACATTTCCTGTTTGTGGTACTTTTCGATATTCTCCGGATTCATTGGGTGTAAATCCAAATCCGTCTGCACCTACTACAACATTGCTGTTTATAACGCAAAATTTACCGATTACGGATTCAGAATAAATCTTAGCTCCTGAAAAAATAACGGTATCATCGCCGATTTTTACGTTATCCCCTATATAAACATGCGGAAAAATCTTTACATTATTCCCTATCTCCACATTTTCTCCAATGTAAGAAAAAGCACCAACATAAATATCTTCGCCATAAATCACTGAATCCGAAATAAAAACCGGAGATTCAATTCCTGTTTTATTTAACTTTACTTTATTGTAATATTCCAATAATTTTGAAAATGCACGATACGCACTTTCCACTCGAATCAGCGTGGTTGTTACAGGATGTTCCAATACAAAACCTTTATCAACAATCGTGATTGAAGCTTTTGTGGAATAGATATAATGCGTGTATTTAGGATTTGCCAAAAAAGTCAGACTTCCGGGGATTCCTTCCTCAATTTTTGCAAGCTGACGTACTGAAACAGTATCATCTCCTTCAACTGTTCCGTCTAACATTGCTGCAATTTGTGCCGCTGTAAATTCCATTGTGAAATTATAGTTTAGCCGAGGAATGAATCTTCAGCAAATACTTTTAATAATTCTACTTAATAGTTTTTAATTCTTGCAAAAATAGGAAAAAAGGCAATAGCACGATAATTATCCTATATTTTTTGGAAAACACATATAATACTTGACTTCTGATGTTGCTAAGGTAGTCAAATTCAACTGATCGCTCACTTGGGTTACATCAACTACGCTTCCGTCTTTTTTTAATAATCGTATCGGGTCTTCTATTTTATTATAAGTTTGATTTTCTAATTTTCCCGAAAAAATAAAATAAGACGCTTCGTGTTCCGATAATGATAAATCACTGCATAATTTACTTTTTTCTGAAACTACTTTTTCTTCAAAAAACGGTTCATTTCGAATTCTAATTTTAAGCAAATTTCGATATAACAACATTTCACTTAAAGTCTTTAAAACATAATCTTCGTGGGTTGTCCACTCTTTTAGTGCGCATAAAATATCGCTGTCGTCTAAACGAGAAAAAACATCCAATGTTTTATCTGAAAAGGATTCTATCGTGATTTCGTTTTTTAAAAAATATAACAAGCAATTACTTCCGTATATTTCATGTCCGTTTTGTACCAATTCGCGAGCGCGTTTTAAAACTCGAACCAACATTTGTTCTGCTACTACTCCGGTTTTGTGAAGGTAAACTTGCCAATACATCAATCGGCGGGCTATTAAAAAATTTTCTACCGAGTAAACTCCTTTTTCTTCAACTACCAACTGATCATCTTTTACGTTTAGCATGGCAATAAGTCGTTGGGAATTGATAGCACCTTCGGATACACCGGTATAAAAACTGTCGCGTTTGAGATAATCCAATCGATCGACGTCCAATTGCCCTGCAACCAATTGATGAAAAAAATGGCGTCCGTATTCATTTTTAAAAATCTGAATGCCAAGTGTCAATTTTCCATCAAATTCACGATTTAAAACATTCATAAATTTCAACGATATTTCCTCATGAGAAATGCCTTTTACCAATGAATATTCCATAGCGTGCGAATAAGGCCCGTGACCAATATCGTGAAGTAAAATAGCTATGTACAAAGCTTCTTCCTCTTGAGGAGAAATTTCAATGTTTTTATTTCTCAACACTTGAACGGCGCGTTGCATTAAAAACATCGCCCCCAAAGCATGGTGAAAACGCGTGTGTACGGCTCCCGGAAAAACCAGATTTGTCATTCCCATTTGAACTATCCTACGAAGACGTTGAAAATAGCGATGTTCAATCAGTTGCGAAACCAGTTGAGATGGAATTAAAATAAATCCGTAAACCGGATCATTAATCAATTTTATTTTTTCTAATGTTTTCAAAGTTTAACGATATATTAAGCTGTATAGAGAAGTTTTTTATAAATTCGGCGTTATTTTTGAATTGAAACAGAATTCTACAATCAATTTGACGATTGATAATAAATAGAAATTCAATGCTATAAATTAAATAACGAAAGAACAAAGATATATATGAAAAACATAAAAATATTGTGGGTAGATGACGAAATCGATCTTTTAAAACCACATATTTTATTTTTAGAAAATAAAAACTACTCCGTAACAACCGCTCAAAGTGGAACTGAAGCTTTAGAAGAAATTAGAAATGACACTTTTGACATCGTTTTTTTAGATGAAAACATGCCGGGACTCACAGGTTTGGAAACACTTTCGGAAATAAAGGAAATCCGGGCTTCTTTGCCGGTAGTGATGATTACAAAAAGCGAAGAGGAATATATTATGGAAGAAGCCATCGGTGCAAAAATCGCCGATTATTTGATAAAGCCTGTAAATCCGAATCAAATTTTATTGAGCTTAAAGAAAAATCTGGACCACAGCAGACTGGTTACTGAAAAAACCACCTCCAATTATCAACAAGAATTCCGAAAAATCGCTATGGATTTATCGATGGTAAACAGCATTGAGGAATGGAAAGAAATGTATCAAAAATTGGTTTTTTGGGAATTGGAACTTGAAAATATTCAAGATTCGGCGATGACTGAAATCTTAGAATCTCAAAAAGCAGAAGCAAACAATCAGTTTTTTAAATTCATTAACGACAATTATCCGCAATGGTTTTCAGATTCCGATGAGGTTCCTGTAATGAGCCACACGCTTTTTAAAGATAAAATTCAACCTGAATTATCTTCAAAGACTCCTACCCTTTTGATTGTCATCGACAATTTAAGATTAGACCAATGGAAATCGATGGAATCTTTTATTATGAATTCCTATAAAAAGGCTTCCGAAGAATTGTATTTCAGCATTCTTCCCACTGCCACGCAATATGCGCGAAATGCCATCTTTTCAGGATTGATGCCGTTGGATATGGAAAAACAACATCCTAATTTTTGGTTAAACGATGTAGATGACGGCGGAAAAAATTTATACGAAGAAGATTTTTTAAAAGCCCAATTAAGAAGATTGCGACTTGATATTAATTGGAGTTATCATAAAATATCGAGTTTGAGACAAGGAAAAAAATTAGCCGAAAACATTAAAACTCATAAAAATGAAGATTTGACGGTTATTGTTTACAATTTTGTCGATATGCTTTCTCACGCTAAAACCGAAATGGAAGTTATTAAAGAATTAGCTTCTACCGATAGGTCCTATCGTTCATTAACATTAAGCTGGTTCAGAAATTCTCCTTTGATGGATATCATTCAAGATGCGGCACGGGAAAATTTTAAACTCATCATCACCACCGATCACGGAACGATTAACGTGAAAAATCCTTCAAAAGTTATCGGAGACCGCAATATCAGTTTAAATTTAAGATACAAAACCGGGAAAAGTTTATCCTATGAACCCAAAGAAGTAATGGCAGCTAAAAATCCGGAAAAACTAAAACTGCCGAGTATTCATATGAGCAGCTCTTTTATTTTTGCCAAAAATGATTACTTTTTCGCTTATCCGAATAATTACAATCACTACGTAAGTTATTATAAAAACACCTATCAACACGGTGGGATTTCATTGGAAGAAATGCTTATTCCATTCAGCGTTTACACACCTAAATAATTTTACAGAAAACGTTTCTATCAATTTTACTTTTAAAATTATGACATTATGAACAATCGCATATTTTCCTTACCCGTGGCAGGTTTTATTTTAATGTTATTTATGACAAGTTGCAAATCTCAAATTACTCAAAAAGAAGAAGTTGAAATATCAGCTGCTGAAATTGAAACATTACAAGCGTCTCAAAATAATTTTTCTTTTGATTTATTTAATTACGTTTTAGCTTCAGATTCGGAAAAAGCAAACCGATTGATCAGCCCGCAGAGTATTTTTATGGATTTGGCAATGGTGTACAACGGCGCACATGGAACGACACAATCGGCAATGCAAAAAGCACTTCGATTGGAGAAAATCAATCCGGATATTTTAAATCAATCGCAGGAAAATTTTCTTAAGGATATTCCCAATTTGGATGAGGAGGTTGCTTTTACAATTGCAAATGCTATTTGGCATCGAAAAGACCTGCTTCCCCGACAAGATTTTTTAGAAGTAAATACTACTTATTACGATGCCGATATTCATGCAGCCGATTTTAAAGACCCTCAAACTGTAAAAGATATCAATAATTGGGTTTACGAAAAAACATCGGGAAAAATTCCTACGTTGATTGAATCCATTTCACCGGGGGAAGTAATGTTTTTATTAAATGCAATTTACTTTAAGGCCACTTGGAGCAATGGTTTTAATCCAAATTCCACACAAGAAATGGATTTTTACGCATCTAAGGGAAAGGTAAAAACACCTTTTATGATGAAAGACACCAACTTCAATTATTTGGAAAATGAAACCCTTCAAATGATTGAATTGCCTTATGGAAAAGGAGATTTTAGCATGTTTGTTTTATTGCCATCAGAAAATTTGAGCATAAATCAATTGGCAAATGATTTAAATCACAATGCATTTTCCAATTTATTAGCGTCTATGAATTCAAATTCTGTAAAATTATATCTTCCAAAATGGGAAATTTCATACAGCGCGGATAATCTTATCGATAATTTGTCAAAAATGGGAATGACAATCGCTTTTGAAGACAGGGCTGATTTTTCCCGATTGTTTGCAAAAGAATCTACACAAATTTCTCAGATAAAACACAAGGCATATATCAAAGTAGATGAAGCAGGAACAGAAGCTACAGCCGCCACCGGAATTGGGATGGTTACAACCTCGATGCCGATGCCGTCAACGATAGAAATGAATGTGAATCGCCCGTTTATTTATCTTATCACGGAAAAAAATTCAGGCGTTGTTTTGTTTATGGGAACTGTGGATAATCCTGCAATGGATTAAATTTTGTAAGCTAATAACGATTTCTACAAATTAATGGAACGCATTTATACATTGGAAGAACTTCCGGAGGTTGCAAAAGAGATAATTCAATTTTCGAAATCTCATATTTACCTGTTTTATGGAAATATGGGAATTGGGAAAACAACTTTAATTAAAGAATTGTGCAAGCAATTAGGCGTAAAAGATACAGTTTCAAGTCCCACCTTTGGAATCGTAAATGAATATGATTCGGGAAAAGGCACGATTTATCATTTTGATTTTTATCGAATTGAAAATCAGGAAGAAGCCATGGATATCGGTATTGACGAATATTTTTACAGCGGTCAACCGGTTTTTATTGAATGGCCTGAAAAAATTTCCGGATTTCTGCCTGAATCGTATCTCAAGATAACATTAGAAAAACAACAAGACAATAAACGTCATATTACTTTAAGCCAACATGGAATCGGAGAATCATTTTTATAAAACATCGGAAATGAACTGAATTTTTATACATTGTATAAAATATGTAAATTGAAGCCGTAGAAAATCAATCTTCATGAATCGTCCAAAAACACCATTTACCACTTCTCAATTGCTTCCTCAGGAGGAAACTTTGGAGATTACCCGTACTAAAGGAGAATTGTATATTGGACTTCCACGTGAATCATATTCTCAAGAACGCCGGATATGTTTAACGCCTGATGCGGTTAAAACCATTGTGAATAATGGACATCGTATTCTCATCGAAAACAATGCAGGCATAGAAGCCGGTTACACCGACAGAGAATATTCCGAAGCAGGTGCGACCATCACTAACAATCGCAATGAAGTTTTTGAATGTCCCATAATTTTAAAAGTAGAACCGCCAACGCTGGATGAATTAAAACTCATCAAACCTCGTTCTGTCATTATTTCTGCTTTGCAACTTAAGACTCGGAAAAAAGCCTATTTTGAAGAATTGGAAAAGCGCAAACTTACCGCAATGGCATTTGAGTTTATAAAAGATGAGACCGACAGTTTTTCTCTGGTTCGTGCTTTGAGTGAAATTGCCGGTACTGCCTCAATTTTAATAGCTTCTGAACTTATGAGCAATCAAAAAAATGGCAGTGGACTTTTATTTGGAAACATCAGTGGCGTTTCTCCTGTTGAAGTTGTGGTTATCGGAGCCGGAACTGTGGGCGAATACGCTATCAAAACTGCAATTGGTCTGGGCGCAAACGTTCGGGTTTTTGATAGTTCTGTAACCAAGTTAAGACGCATTCAAAATAATGTAGGCAGATTTCTTCATACTTCTACCCTACAACCCAAAAACCTTTTAGAAGCTCTAAAAAAATGCGATGTGGCAATTGGCGCCATTCGCGGTAAAAATCGCACGCCCATTATTGTAACCGAAGACATTGTGCGAACCATGAAAAAAGGTTCGATTATCATTGATGTTTGCGTGGATATGGGCGGTTGTTTTGAAACTACCGAGATGACTTCTCATGAAAATCCATATTTTATAAAACACGATGTTATCCATTATGGAGTTCCAAACATACCGGCACGTTATCCCCGAAGTGCCTCGCTTACAATCAGTAACATTTTCAGTCCTTATCTTTTAAAAATTGCAGAAAACGGAGGTTTTGAAAATGCCATCAGAATGGATGAAGGTTTAAAAAATGGTCTGTATTTTTACCACGGAATTCTGACCAACAAAACAATTGCAGATTGGTTTGATATTCCATACAATGATTTAAATTTGCTGATTTTTTAATTATTTGTATTTCAATACACATAGAAATCATTCATTTTAAATGAAACTAAAACATCGATTGCTATATTTTTCCGGAGGAGCTGTTCTCGGAATTATTATTCTTTTTTTTATTTTAGGCGGGAAAAAATCTTCTTGTGCTTATGGACCACAAGCAAGAACTCTAAAGCATCTTCAAATTGCACCCCGCTCCTTTTCCGAAGAAAGCCTGATGTTTTTTAATAAACATAACATCGATACAGCATCCGTGGAAGACATTCTCAAAAACGGTAAAGTAGATTTTTCTAAAAGCAAAACCAGCCGTGATGCTTGTCAGGTTTATTATGTTGACGGCGTTATTCAGGAAAAAGAACTTCAGCTGGAAATTTCTTTTTGTGATTATGTGGCGGAAATTGAAAATGTGTTTTTACGAGATGATAAGAACGATTAAATTACAATTTTCGACGTTTCGTTTCTTTTGACAACAAAGTCAATTCTCTTGTCGTTTGACCTGCAACCGATGTGTTTTCTTCGGCTCGTCTTATCAAATAAGGCATCACGTCTTTAACCGGTCCGAAAGGAATGTATTTGGAAACATTATATCCCGCTTTTGCAAGATTAAAAGTAATGTGATCGCTCATTCCGTAAAGTTGTCCAAACCATATTCTGGAATCGTCTTTTTCCAGACCGTGTTTTTCCATTAATTCCATTGCATAATACGTACTTTCCTCATTGTGCGTGCCGATAAAAACTGAAATATCATCAATGTTTTCTATGATATATTCCAAACATGTATTGAAGTTGTCGTCTGTTTCTTGTTTGCTGGCACATATAGGTGTAGGATACCCTTTTTCTTGGGCACGTTCGTTTTCAACTTCCAGATACGCACCGCGAACAATTTTGTATCCCAATTTATAACCCTTTTCTTTGGCTTTTTGATGTTGTTCTTTTAAATATTCCATCCGATCCCATCGATACAGCTGAAGCGTATTAAATACATGTGGCTTGACCTTATTGTATTTAACCATCATTTCCTCACATAAATCATCCACCGCATCTTGCATCCACGAATGTTCGGAATCTATAAGAAGACAGACATCGGCAGCAACGGCTGCTTGAGAAATAACGTTATAGTATTCCACCGTATTTAACCATTGTTTTTGTTCAGCTTCTGATAAAGATTCATTTTCGGTAATTTTCCTGAAAATCTCAAATTTTCCCAATCCGGTGGGCTTAAAAACAGAAAAAGGCATACTGTTCTTATTCTTGGCAAATTTTGTCAAATCCAAAATTTTATTGGCAGTCGCACGAAATACTTTATCGTCTTCTTGACCTTCTACAGAATAATCTAAAATTGAATACACACCGGCTTCTTCAAGGCGCGCTACAGTTGACATGCAGTCGATTTCATTTACACCGCCACAAAAATGATCAAAAACCGTTGTGCGTATCAATCCTTCAACAGGAAGATTAAGTTTTAGTGCAAATCTTGTTACGGCAGTACCGATTCTGACAAGCGGTTCTTTAGAAATCATTTTAAAAAGAAAATAAGCTCTTTTCAACTCAGAATCACTCTTTAACTGAAAGGCAACTTCCGTATTATCAAATATTTTTTCTGATGCCATAAGTATGTAAATAAAAGTGCATAAATATAGTTAGTTTTGAAATTTATATGACACGAATTAAATAGCGATTTTTTAAGATGACAAACACTCCCGGAATGGTTTTTTATTCAAGTGAAGCATGGCAAAAACTGGAAGAATACATTGCTCAACATGAGGTGATTAATGTATTTGTAATTATTGATGAGCATATCGAAACGCACTGTCTGCCTCATTTTATCAAGAATTTTAATTGCTCGGTTTTTGAAATTATGCGAATTCCTACAGGCGAAAAAAACAAAAATATTGCTACAACCCTTTTTATCTGGGAAACTTTAGCACAAAAAAAAGCCGATAAAAATAGTTTAATTCTCAACCTTGGCGGTGGGATGATTACGGATGTCGGCGGTTTTGCTGCTTCAACTTACAAACGAGGAATGCCGTTTATTCATATTCCCACAACACTTCTGGCAATGGTAGATGCTGCCATTGGTGGAAAAACCGGCATCGATTTGCATCATGTAAAAAACCAAATTGGAACCATCAGTTTGCCGCAGTTTATTGTAATAGATTCCGATTTTCTCTTTACGCTTCCAAAAGAACAGCTATTATCCGGAATGGCCGAAGTCATAAAACATGCACTTATTGAAGGAGAACAAGAATGGGAACGAATTTCAAAACTCCAGCTGGAAGATTTACAAAGCATTTATGAAATCATTCCCGATTCCATATCTGTCAAACAGAAAATTGTAGCAAAAGATCCGCAAGAAAAAAATGAACGGAAAATTTTAAATTACGGTCATACACTGGGTCACGCAATAGAAACATTTTCATTAGGAAAAGGTCAAATTCCATTGCTGCACGGAGAAGCCATAGCCATTGGAATGATTCTGGAAACTTATCTTTCTCATCGTATTTACGGATTTCCAAAAGATAAATTAGAAGCAATTACTACTTACACTCTTTCCTTGTTTGAGAAGCATTTCTATGACGAATCGGCTATTAAAACAATCATTGAGCTTATGATGTTTGACAAGAAAAACAGCAACGGGAAAGTAAAATTTGTTTTAATGAAGAATTTAGGCGATTTTGCCCTTGATTGCGAAGTAAATGAAGCGCTTATTTTTGATGCTTTTCATTTTTATCATCACCATTAAAAATATTTCTTAAAAAACTTTTGTTTGCTATTTTTTTGAATAGTTTTACCCTCAAAAAAAGTTGATTTTTATGAAACGAGTTATTGTTGATTACAAGAAGTTAACCCCCGAAATTCTTTCGCTGCTTGTTGAAAAATATCCCGACGGATATGATGATGACCACATTATAACCTTTAAAAATAGCAAGAACGAAACGATAGAAGCTGTTGAAGTTCGAACTTCCAATACTATTTATTTGGTAAAAGTAAGTTCCCGACTTGAAAACAGTATGGCAAATTTTGATGAAGAAGATTACGACGAAACTGAATTCACCGAGCCAATTTCAGAAATTTTAGATGACAAAAAATTGGATGAGGTCGAAGGTATTGAATTGGATGACGAAGAAGAGTAAAATACAAAAGAGCAAAGGGTTTAATTAATCCTTTGCTCTTCTGTAAGCTAAAATAAATTGTTCATTAAGCGTGTTGCTCCGAATGCTTTCCTTCTTTAATTTCTTCTATTAATTTAGCGTTGAAAGCTTCCAAATCATCCGGATTACGACTTGTAACCAAACCATTATCTACCACTACTTCACTATCCTCCCATTTCGCTCCCGCATTGATTATATCGTCTTTTACAGAGTGGAAAGAAGTCATTTTTCTATCTTTTACCACATCAGCGGAAATCAGTACCTGTGGACCGTGACAAATAGAAGCAACCGGTTTTTTCTGTTTGAAAAAATCGCGGATAAAACTCAGCGCTTCTTCACTCCGCCGTAATTTGTCGGGATTTATAACGCCTCCGGGAATAAAAAGTGCATCGTAATCTGAAGCATTTACATTTTCGACAACTTGATCGACCTTGTATTCGTTGCTCCAATTTCCATCATTCCAAGATTTAATTTTTTCGGATTTTGTACTGATGATTTCGGTTTTAAATCCTTCTTTTTCCATCGCTTCTTTGGGTGAAGTCAATTCTATTTCTTCAAACCCTTCTTCAGTTAAAATTGCAATTTTCTTTTCCATATTTTTAATTTTTATTTGTTTTAAAACGCAAATTATAAATATGGAGTCGTAAAATCAACGGATATGTATTTTTTATGAAAAACATTAACAGTCAGAATCGCCTCCTGAACACAGTTGCTCAGATTTCTTTCTTCGTTCCTCAACTTGCTTCTTAAATTCTCTTAATTTTTCTAATTCTTGTTCATAAGACGGAACAGCGTATTCCGTGGGTTCTATTTTAATATTGTTCATCAATGCCCGATTTACTGTCAATTCTGCACCAAAGAATAAAATCAAACAGGTATAATAAACCCACAAGAGAATTAACACCAAGCTTCCCGCAGCTCCATAAGCAGAAGCCGGATCGGAAGTAGAAAAATAAAATCCGATTAAATATTTACCTATTAAAAAAAGTAGCGTGGTCATCGCCGCGCCAATAATATTGGTTCGCCATTTTACTTTTACGTCCGGTAACAAAGTAAAAATCGTGGCAAATAATGCAGTAATAATAACTTGGGAAATGAGGAAATTGATGACGCGTATTAATTCCGGAGAAAGTTTTACATATTGAGAACCGATAAAATCACTAAATGCATTGATAGCTGTGCTGAGAACTAACGAAATCAAAAGCAGCAGACCAATTACCAAAACCATTCCGAATGCCAATGCCCGGTGTCTGATGACGCTTAGAATCCCTGTTTTTTTTAAACGGACACCCCAAATATTGTTTAATGCTTTTTGCAGTTGCACAAACACACCGGAGGCACCAAATATCAGTGTTCCGATACCAATAACGATAAAAATTGTCGAATTTGCAGAAAGACTGGAATTAGCGATAATCGATTGAATTAATTGTGCACTTTCTGAACCGATTAATCCTTCAAATTCATGAGTAATCCGACCTTGTACTGCCTGCCTTCCGAAAAAGACTCCTGCAAAATGTATGGTAATAATCAACAAAGATGGAAGTGAAAACAATGCGTAATAAGCGATAATCGCACTTTTTGCCCAAGGTTCGTTATCATTCCAACTTTTGTAGGTTTCTTTAAGAAGTTTAAATATTTTCATATAAATGGTTGAATAGTTAAATGCTACAAAAGTTTGAAAATAAAAAAACCTTTGCGGCTAAGCAAAGGTTTTATCATTACGTTTAGAAAAAATTATAACTCGTTGAAGATTGTATGCAACAATCGTTTTTTGTCATTAATGCTTTCTTCCATCGAAATCATAGTTTCTGTTCTATTCACACCTTCGATGTCGTCAATTTGATAAATAACATCTTTTGCATGCGAAGTATCTCTTGCGCGAATTTTACAGAAAATATTAAATTTCCCTGTAGTTACATGAGCTACAGTAACATTTGGAATGTGGCTAATGCGTTCCATAACAAACTGAGTTTGTGATGTTTTATGGATAAACACACCCACATAAGCAATAAACGAATACCCTAACTTGTCATAATCTACTTGTAAGGTTGACCCGGTTATGATACCTGCATCCTCCATCTTCTTCACCCTAACGTGAACTGTTCCCGCAGAAATATTAAGCTGTTTTGCAATATCAGTGAAGGGGATTCTGGTATTATCAATTAAAAGGTCTAAGATCTTGTGATCAATGTCATCTAATTTAAACTTTGCCATAATAATTTTTTTGCAAAATTAATCAGTTTTTTAGTATTGCAAAACGTTTTATGAAAAATAAGTTAGGTTTTTACTACATTCGTTAAAAATATCCGTGAGTTTAATCCCTTTTTTCATCATCTCTTTATTATTTATCTCAAAATCCTTATTAAGATAGTCAATTTCACGATGACCAATCAAATTTGGAAAATCTCCGACATCATCAATATAAGCTTCAAAAATAATTTGTGAATCTTTCAAAACTTCCCGGTATTGAACCAAAACATCAATTTTTTCTGATGATTTTCCAATCTTAACATTTCTAATAATCAAATCTCTAAATATTTTAACATTTTCGGGAATCGAAACATAAGATTTCCAAGAATTCTCCGGAACTAATGTCAAATCAAAAAGCGCAAGCAACGATAAAAAGAGGTACTTTCTCGTAATCTCACGGTTATAATCATCGGGAAAATGACCTGCTTCAAACAAAATCGTGGGAACTCCGGCTTGCTGAAAATAATCTCCCGCACAATTGAGATTAAAAGTATCGTCATACCTGCCCACTTGATTGGGTATAAATTCTTGCAAAACAGCATTCATCTTTTCAATATGTTTCATCGATTGCTTTCGCGAAGCCGTAATTGTACATTCAGAATCCGCTGCAGGAGACAAAAAGGAAATTGTGGCAGGATTTTTTCCGACTCCAAATATCGTACGTTGATCGTGCATATTAAGACATAAATCCGGTTTGATTTTACTAAAAACCTGTTTTAATACGCCAGTTTCAGGTTGAGAAAAGTTCTGAAAGTCCCGATTGAGATCGACTTGATTTGCATTTTCTCGTGTATAGACCTCCGCCCCATCAATATTAAGTATGGGAATGATGTAAAAATGAAATTTCGACAACAGCTGTTTTATAGAATCATGCGCTATTTGATGTTCTATATATTTCAAAAAATCAAACAATGCTTTGGTGCAAGTAGTTTCGTTGCCATGCATTTGCGACCAAATCAATACTTTTTTATTGCCGTTTCCAAAATCTATCAGGGGAATGTCTTTTCCCAAAACAGATTTTCCTACAGATGCAATCTGAAAGTTCTTTTGATGACGATTTAACAGTGGCTCAATGGCTTTAAAATTTATATACCTTCCTTTTAAAGCGTGTTCAAAATTTTTATCGTACCAAGATTCCCAAGTGTCCATTTTTCTTTTTTTTACAAAGGTAAACAGCAAGAAGTTTACAAATGTAACAAGCGTTGCAGGTAGGTTTT
>CAZWVT010000013.1:19361-39108 GCA_964636665.1 uncultured Flavobacteriaceae bacterium | reverse complement strand
AAACCTGTTTTTTAATGTCCAAACGTTCAATTACAACCTCAATAATCCAATCGGCTTTATTTATTTTCTGAATATCGTCTTCCAGATTTCCGGTGGTAATTCGGCTTAGAAAGTCTTTGTGATATAAAGGAGAAGGTTTGCTTTTTACGCTCAATTTAAGTGCATCGTTTACGATGCGGTTTCGAACTTCATTATCTTCAAGTGTAAGTCCTTTTTGTTTTTCTGCATCAGTGAGTTTGCGAGGGACAATATCCAGCAGCAAAACCTCAACGCCGATATTGGCAAAATGACAAGCAATGGCGCTTCCCATAATTCCGGAGCCGATAACTGCTACATTATTTATTCTTCTTTTTGACATAAGCTGTTATTTATCAGTGTTATATATCTTTTTTGAATCGATTAAATCATTAATTTTTATTGCAACCTTTTTAAATGTTTCTAAGTCATCCGGAGCTATATTTTCTTTAATAACTTCATCAAACCGAAGCACAACCGATTTGGAAAATTCACGCATTTCTTTGCCAAAAGGAGTGAGGAAAATTAAAATGCTGCGTCCGTCGTGTGGATTGGGTTTTCGGATTATCAAATTCTTTTCTTCCATAGATTTCAATGTCCGAGACAAACTTGTAGCTTCCATTCCCATTTTAGGTCCCAATGAGGTGGAAGGCGTGCCGTTTTCAGGATCGATATTTATTAAAACAAAACCTGTAGCCATTGTACTTCCTACTTTTAATGCTTCTTCATGGTACATTTTTGAGATGTTTAACCAAGTGGCTCTAAAAATATAATCTATCGTTTTTTCTTGCATTTAATTGGAATATGTGTAACAAATATAATCATTATTGTTATGCATGCATAATAAATTCAAGAAGATTTTTTATATGATAATTGATTGTTTTTTACTGTTGCCGCTTGTGTATAAGGATGTTCTTGTGTGTTTTTTTCATTCATAATATGAAGGACTTCCCATCCTTTTACTTTGAGCAAATCAGAAATTAAAGAACGGTGACATCGCCACCAAAGCACTTCTGAACACATATAGGCTGTACGATATTTTGAAGCTAAATTTTCCAGTTTATCAATATCCGATTTAAATGCATCCGTTTCCATATAATCCGCATAACCTCTAAAAGAATCTAATCGCCAAGCGTCATTTTTAGAATCTTCCTGAACTTTTCTTCTTCCACCTAAATTTTCAAAATGTTTGTATAAGATGTTTTTCCCATTCAATGATTTGGCAAGTGAATCTTTATTAAAATGCGGGAATTTTCCGGAGCCGGGATACCGACGCACATCAACGAGTAGTTCTATTTTAAACGAAATTAAAGCATTTAAAAAATCATCTAAATCCTGTGAAGAGTGTCCAATGGTCCAAATCGTTTTCATGACAGTTATTTATCCCTTAAAATTAAAGGATAATCACTGCTTTATTAAATACATAGATGCGTTTAACTAATGTTTGTGATTAGTGTTCTAATCTAATGATTTTATGTAAATCATTATAAGCGAGTTTTAATAGGAGAGAGGCACGACAATAACAGATTCACTAAAAAATTATCTACTTTTTCTAACTTCATACTTTCCTCTCCAACGTATGATTATAGGAATAAAAATAACAGTGGGGATGATAAAATACGCAGTGTTCGGAATCGGAGTTAAGAAGTATTTTATATTAATGATTAAAAGAGCGGTTAAGGTAGCTACAAAACTTCCGGTCATTCTTTGAAAATGTGCCACCAGCCAATAGTTTTTTATTACTGATTTATTCCTGTAGTTTTTAAAATCTTGTCTTACGAAAAACAATGCCAACACTCCTAAAATCATATAAGTAAACCCGTTTGAATCAGATTTTATTACTGATAAAATTCCTTCATCGATAAAAACAAGTCCGGCAAATAACATTAAAACTGTCATTGTCCAACCTAAAAAAATTATTCCGGGACTTCGCTGTGTTTTGTATTTTAAATAAAATTGTCCCGATGCGACCATATAAAGCGTTAGAATCCCGACAATAAATAAAAAGTAATTTGGTCGAAGGTAAGAAATAGCAAGACATGAAATTCCTGCTACTATCATCGCTATAAAAAATGTTTTTCCTACTTTCCGGTGGGTTATATTTCCTTTTTTCCGAAACATGTTGACTCCTCCCGTCATCAGTGCTATCGAACCGCTTACTATTTGTAGAACTAAGAATACATTGAAAATTGTTTCCATTAGTGGTATGCTATTTAGGTTGTTATAATAAAAAATATTTTTGCCGGACAAGTTAATTGTGGGGGTAGCAGCAACATATCCGGCAGAAACAAATATCTTGCATCTAAAATAATAAAAAAATTTAAAGACTCAGACAGAATGCAGGAGATATTTTTAAAGGCTTGTAAACACCGCTACAAAAAAACTATAATTAAAAAGCCAACTCATAAGAATCGGCTTCATTTGTAGGATTGTATTTTTTTTATTTGAATTACAAAATCACTCTTTATAATGTCTGTAAATATCTTTGTATAATTCTTTATATATATTTAAAATAACGCGACGCTTCATTTTTAAAGTAGGTGTGAGATGACCTGCTTCAATCGACCAGACATCGGGAGTCAGTCTAAATTGTTTGATTTTTTCCCATTGTCCGAATTGTTCGTTATAATGGTCGATTTCTTCTTGAATACGGTCAATGACAATTTTATTATTTACAATTTCTCTAATATCAGATGAAATATCGTGCCCTTTTAAATTTGCCCATTCTTTAATAAATTCAAAATCAGGTTCAATAAATGCAGCGGGCATTTTTTCGCCTTCACCTATAACCATTATTTGTTGGATAAATCTGGATTGTTTAATGACATTTTCTATTATTTGCGGAGCGATGTATTTTCCGCCACTTGTTTTGAAAATTTCTTTTTTGCGGTCGGTAATTTTTAAAAATCCATCTTTGTCAATCTCGCCGATATCTCCCGTATGCAAATAGCCGTTTTTTAAAACCCTGTCGGTTTCTTCCTCATCTTTATAATAACCTAACATTACCTGAGGACCTTTGATAAGGATTTCACCGTCTTCAGCTATTTTTAACTCTGTATTTGAAATTGGTTTTCCTACGGTTCCAATACGGAATGCGTAATCACTCATCATGTTTACTGAAATTACCGGCGAAGATTCAGTCAGACCGTAACCTTCCATAACAGGAATTTGAGCAGCATTAAAAACACGTGCCAGACGAGGTTGTAACGGGGCACTTCCGGAAGCAATGGCTTTTAAATTTCCACCAAGTGCATCGCGCCATTTGCTAAATATGAGCTTATTGGCAATTTTCAATTGAAACTCATACCAACTTCCGTTTTTTCCATAGGGTTCATACTTAAGACCAAGATTTACCGCCCAGAAAAACAATGCTTTTTTAATTCCGGATAACTCTAAACCTTTGGAATAAATCTTATCATAAACTTTTTCCAACAACCTCGGTACAGCTGTCATTACTTCCGGTTTTACTTCTTTCAGGTTTTCACTGATGGTTTCAATGCCCTCTGCAAAATATATTTCGATTCCGCAAAGCTGATACATATAAAGCAGCATTCTTTCATAAACGTGGCTTATCGGCAAAAAACTTAATGCACTGGATTTCCCGATTTCTATAGGCAGTCTTTCCGAACTATAAATTGCATTGGAAACAATGTTTTTATGTGACAACATAACGCCTTTTGGTTTTCCTGTGGTTCCGGATGTGTAAATTAAAGTGGCAACATCATTCTCATCAATAGCGGATTTTCGTTTGTCAACTTCATTTTGATTGGAAGTGTCTTCGCCGAGTTTTAAAACTTCTTCCCAGTTTTTAGCGTTTGGAATTTCGTCAAATGTATATACTTCTTTCAAAGTTGGAACTTTGTCTTTAATGTTCATTACTTTATTAAAAACTTCTTGGTCAGAGACAAAACAATAAATTGCACCGCTGTGATTTAAAATATATTCATATTCCTGAGAAGAAATAGTAGGATAAATAGGTACTCCTTGGGCGCCGATTTGCATAATTCCAATGTCGCAAATATTCCATTCCGTTCGATTTCGAGAAGATATAAGAGCAATTTTATCATTGACTTCAACTCCAAGTTTCAAAAGCCCTCGACTTATTTTATTAAATTGATTAATATATTGTTGGGTGGAAGTAGCTTTCCATTTCCCTTCATATTTAGTCACCAAACATTTTTCTAAAGGATATTTCTCTAATTGATAATATGGTATGTCGAAAAGTCTTCTAGTATTCATAACACGATTTATTAACGTTGTTGAAAGTAATAAATAATTTTGAGAATTACCGTACAAAAAAAAGGATATCCAATTAAATAGATATCCTTTTATTAAACGATGTTTTTTAAAACTACTTTTTTAACAGCCAGTTTTTGGCATTTTCTAAAGCAATAATCCAAGGTGAAATTTCATCAGATTTTCTGTTTTCCGGATAATACGCCCAATTCCAAGGGAAAATTGAACGTTCCAAATGAGGCATCATTACCAAATGTCTTCCTGTTTTATCAGTCATCATTGCCGTATTGTAATCGCTTCCGTTGGGACTTGCCGGCAGTTGGTCATAAGTATATTTTGCAACAATGTTATAATGCGTTTCCTGTTCCGGTAAAGAGAAACGTCCTTCTCCATGCGCAGACCAAATTCCCAAAGTAGTTCCTGCCAAGGTAGAAAGCATAACAGAATTGTTTTCTTGAATGGTAACTGTACTGAAAACAGATTCGAATTTTCCGGTTTTGTTGTGAAGCATTTTTGGTTTTACAGCATCTTCTGTATTGAGAAGTCCCAATTCGATAAATAATTGACAGCCGTTACAAACGCCAAGAGACAAAGTATCCTCTCTTTTAAAGAATTTTTCCAATGCTTTTTTGGCTAACGGATTGTATAAGAATGCACCTGCCCAACCTTTGGCACTTCCCAAAACGTCACTGTTGCTAAAACCACCGACAGCCACCAATAATTGAATATCTTCGAGTGTTTCTCTTCCTTCAATTAAATCGGTCATATGAACATCTTTCACGTCAAATCCGGCAAGATGCATCATATAGGCCATTTCTCTTTCGCTATTGCTTCCTTTCTCTCGAATTACAGCAGCTTTCGGTCGATTTTCTTTTGATGTGTTTTTCAAAATTCCATCGAAATTTTTTGGAAAGGAATAATTTATAGGTTGGTTTTTATAGTTTTCAAAACGTTCTTTGGCATATTCTGCGCCACTCTGATTTTTATCTAACAAGTAGGAGGTACGATACCAAACATCTCTCCATTGAGGAATATTCAGATTGAATTCGTCCTCATTATTTGTTATATAAAGATTTTCATCATCAATAACACTACCAATTTTTTTGAATTCTATATTGTTGGTTTTCAATATATTTTCAGCAGTTGAATCATCTTTTACTTGAATCACGACACCGCTGTTTTCTGCGAATAAAACTCTAAATGAATCTTCCTCATTAATTGAAGTCAAATCAATTTTAGCTCCAAGGTTTAAATCAGCAAAACACATTTCCAAAAGTGTCGTAATCAAACCTCCGGAAGCTACATCGTGACCTGCAACTACTTGATTGCTTTGAATTAAAGTTTGTATTGTATCAAACACATTCTTTACATATTCAGCATTTTGAACCATCGGAACTTCAGAACCTATTGCATTTACAATTTGAGCAAAAGAAGAGCCACCCAGTTTGTGTTTGTCCTGCGATAAATTGATGTAATAAATACTTCCGGCATTTTTTTGCAATACCGGTTCAACTATGCGCTTAATATCCGAACAATTTGCAGCTGCTGAAATAATAACCGTTCCAGGAGCTATTACTTCCATGTCTTTGTACTTTTGCTTCATCGACAAAGAATCTTTTCCGGTTGGAATATTTATACCAAGCGCAATGGCATAATCAGAAACAGCCTTTACAGCTTCGTATAATCGCGCATCTTCACCTTCGTTGTTACAAGGCCACATCCAGTTTGCAGAAAGACTGACAGATTTGATTCCCGATTTTAAAGGAGCCCATATAATGTTTGTCAACGCTTCTGTTATGGCGAGTCGTGAACCTGCTGTAGCATCAATCAGTCCGGCAATTGGCGCATGACCAATAGAAGTTGCAATTCCTTCTGTTCCATCGTAATCCAATGCCATTACACCGCAATTATTTAATGGCAATTGAAGTCTGCCGGCAGTTTGTTGTTTTGCAACGCGTCCGGTAACACATCTGTCCACCTTGTTAGTCAACCAATCTTTACAGGCAACTGCCTCTAACTGTAGCAATTGTTCCAAATAGGTTTCAAACAAGTTTTTGGCATATGAAACTTCTTTATAATTTCTATCAATTTTCTTATCACGCATTACTGTTTCCGGAGAACTTCCAAACAGAGCAGCAAGTTCAAAATCCAAAGGTTTTTTCCCGGTTTTGTCTTCAAAAGAAAATCTGTTATCGCCGGTAACGTCACCAACCTCATACATTGGTGCGCGTTCTCTTTCTGCTACGCGTTTTAATATATCTTTGTTTTTCTCGGAAATCACCAATCCCATTCGTTCCTGACTTTCATTTCCCATAATTTCTTTGGCAGAAAGTGTTGGATCTCCTACGGGTAATTTGTCTAGATGAATTTTTCCACCGGTTTCTTCAACCAATTCGCTTAGACAATTTAAATGTCCTCCGGCTCCGTGATCGTGAATGGAAACTATCGGATTTTCATCGCATTCCATCATTGTGCGAATGGCATTGGCAACCCGTTTTTGCATTTCGGGATTGCTGCGTTGAATTGCGTTTAATTCAATGGCGCTGTGAAATTCGCCTGTATCGGCAGAAGAAACTGCAGCACCGCCCATTCCGATTCGATAATTATCACCTCCGAGAACGACGATTTTATCTCCTTTTTCAGGTGTTTCCTTTATTGCTTGCGATGCTTTTCCATAACCAACTCCTCCGGCTAACATAATAACTTTATCAAATCCGAGTTTTCGTGCATCTTCTTCATGTTCAAAAGTCAAAACAGATCCTGCAATAAGTGGTTGTCCAAATTTATTTCCAAAATCCGATGCGCCGTTACTTGCTTTGATTAAAATATCTAATGGCGCCTGATAAAGCCAATCGCGTTCTGGCATTGCTTTTTCCCAAGATCTGTCTTCTTCCAATCGCGAATAAGAAGTCATATAAACTGCAGTTCCTGCTAATGGAAATGAACCTTTTCCACCTGCAAGTCGATCTCGAATTTCTCCACCACTTCCTGTTGCTGCTCCGTTAAATGGTTCTACAGTTGTTGGAAAATTATGCGTTTCGGCTTTTATTGAAATGACACTGTCAAATTCTTTTAATTCGTACCAATCCGGTTTATCGCCTGATTTTGGAGCCCATTGTTTTACTCGTGGTCCTTTGATAAACGCAACATTGTCTTTATAAGCAGAAACAATTTCATTGGGGTTTTCTGCGGAAGTTTTTTTAATTAATCGAAATAAGGAAGAAGGCATTTTTTCTCCGTCAATTTCAAAAACACCATTGAAAATCTTATGACGGCAATGTTCACTATTTACTTGACTAAAACCGAAAACTTCACTGTCTGTAAGTTTTCTTCCTAAATTTTCAGAAAGTGTATTTAAATAATCAATTTCCTCATCGTTTAAAGCCAAACCTTGTTCTTGGTTATATTTGGCAATATCCTCAATTTCAAGAATGCTTTCAGGTTGGATATGAATGTCAAAAATCTCTTGATTTAGTTCGGCGTAACGTTGCATCAGCATCTCATCAAAAGAATTTTTAAGATTTTTCTCATTATAAAATTCTTCAATTCTAAGAATACCGCTAATATTCATATTCTGAGTGATTTCAACAGCATTTGTACTCCAAGGTGTAATCATCGATGCACGAGGACCTATAAAACTGTCGTTATCATCTGTAGAAATTAAAGAATGTGGAATATGAGGTTTGTTACCGAACAACCATACTAATTTATCAATGGTTTCTTCGGTCAAATTTTCTTGTGTCTGTACAGCATATACAATGCTTTCCGCATTGCCAAAAAAATGAATCATTCAATTGAAATTAAAGATTTATTCAAGTTGCAAAAATACGCTAAACTATGAATTAATGAAGCAATTCAGGAAATCAAAAAAAATCTGATTTGTAAAATGTTATCGGATTTTAATTTTTTTAGTAACCTCAGCGTCTGAGTTAAATAACTTCAATAAATATACTCCCGAACTTAATGCTGAAACATCAATTTTCTTTTCGTTCAAATCATAAGTTTTGGACATAATCAAACGTCCGGAAGTATCATAAATATTGTAGGATTCAATAGGGAAGGAGGTGTCTGAACCCACCCATAAAAATTCGCTTGCAGGATTTGGATAAACTACTATTTGATTAGCGTGATAATCTGTTGTGTTCATCATATTCCAACGATCTTGTGCCGGCGGCCCACCCCAAATCAAGGTTGCCAAATAAGGATTGTCTATAAATGGATTGCGATTTCCATAAGCTACTTCCAAATATGGATTTCTTGCATCTTCATAATCATTAACAGGATCTTCGGCATTCCATTGA
Source organism: uncultured Flavobacteriaceae bacterium (assembly GCA_964636665.1). Taxonomy (GTDB): domain Bacteria; phylum Bacteroidota; class Bacteroidia; order Flavobacteriales; family Flavobacteriaceae; genus JAAYLC01. The sequence continues at coordinate 30,556 of CAZWVT010000013.1, read as the reverse complement.
AGGTAAATTTGCAACATATCGGTTCCGGATTGAAGTGCTCCTGAACCATTTAATGATGGTAAACATCGATTTCCATAGCGTGTGTACATATACATCATCATGCGTGCTACATCGCCTTTCCATTCGTCGCCCGGATAAAATAATCCGGAAGATAATACGCGTGCATTTCCTGATGCATCGCCCATTTTTCTATTTCCTCGAGAACTGTTCATTTTTGTATCTGATGCACGGATGTTATGAGGATCTGCAACAATTCCCGAACTTCCGTTGCTCGCAGAACCCATTGAAGGATTGGCATTGGAACGTGCAAAAACATGTTCGCGATTGTATTGGCAATTGCCACCTCCAAAATTTGATTTGTTTCTGCTTCGATCCGTCATACAATTTCCGTCATTGTCGTTGTAACCGTAAACCAATAAAACCTTATTACTGTTATTGGGGTCTTCGTCGATTATTTTTAACATATCTCTCATATCGCCATAAGTATGACCGTTTCCGGCATATTCAATTTTTTGCTGCAAAGCGTAATATAAATCCTGCCCTGTCAGTGTCAGATCGACATTGTTGTAATACGGTTGTTGTGCCCATATAAATACAGGCATAATCATAAAAATATATTTAATCAGCTTATTCATTTATATAAAATTATTTTTCGATTCGTTGTAGTTTTGCCATATAAAATCCATCAAAACCGCTTTCTGAAGGAGCTATTTTTTCTTCTTGTATCAATTTAAAAGACTCTCCTTCTTTTCTGTTTAAAAATGATTTTATCTGTTCTTCGTTTTCAGATGGAAAAATCGAGCAAGTAGCATATACCAAAATTCCTCCGGGTTTGGTCATTTTAGAATAGGAATCTAAAAGTTCTCGTTGTGTTTGTTTTATATTTTCGATAAACTCCGGATTCATTTTCCATTTGGTATCGGGATTTCTTTTAAGAACGCCCAATCCTGAACAAGGTGCATCGATAAGGACTTTGTCTGCAGATTCCTTTAATTTTTTGATAACTTTTGTCGAGTCGATTGTACGGGTTTCGATATTAAAAACATCATTTCTTCTTGCACGGCGTTTTAGTTCTTTTAATTTACTCTCGTAAATGTCCAGTGCAATGATTTGTCCTTTATTATCCATCAACGTTGCTATGTGCAAACTTTTTCCACCTGCTCCCGCACAAGCGTCAACTATGCGTTCGCCGGGCTTTGGATCCAGAAAAACTGCAACTTTTTGAGAAGAAGCATCTTGCACTTCAAAAAATCCGTCCTTAAAAGCTTGAGTAACAAAAACGTTGGTTCGTTCTTTAAGTCGCAATGCAAAGGGATACCCGGGAATGCGTTCAGTTTCAATTCCAATATCAAAAAGTTCATTCGCAACTTGATCGACAGTTGCTTTAAGCGTATTGACTCTTAAAATAACTTCCGCAGGCTGATTGAGATTTTTAAGTTCTTTTTCCCATTTTTTACCCAGTTCCTTTTCTCCCATTTTATCAAGCCAATCGGGAATGGATTCACGATATTTTCTGTTTTTTGACAATTCGTCAAACTTTCCTTTTATGCGTCGCGTTGGTGTGCCTTCAAATTGTTTCCAATCCGGAAGTTTATGACCTCTTAATGTTGCCCAAACTGCAAACATTCTGTGTAAATTTTCTCTGGTAAAAGGTTCCTGGACTTCTGCAATTTCGGCATATAGTCTTTTCCAACGGACAATATCATAAGTTGTTTCTGCAATAAAACTACGATCGCGAGCACCCCAACGTTTGTCTCTTTTCAGTGTGGATTGTATGACTTTATCGGCGTGTTTTCCCTCATTAAATATTTCAATCAAGGAATCAATTGTTGCAAAAACCAAGTTGCGATGGAATTTCATTTCATTTGAATTTCAGCCGGCAAAGGTATCGCTTTTGATACAGAAGCGGACAAAAGATTTTATTTTTAACTTTAAGGTTTTCCCGCTGATATTCACAGAATTGTTATTTTTGTAAAAATCTAACACATGGATTCCCACTTCTACAATCTCCGATTGACGAGCTTCCTATGCCTTTTTATTTTCATTTCTTGTAAAGAGAAGAATACTTCAAATTTTACATCCGTTGAAGTTGTAAATATTTATGAAGACACCCTTAATATTCATGCGTTGCATCCGATTGATACTGACAGAGTCTGGTTTGCGACCAATCGCGGAAAAATTGGTTTGATAGATGGAGAAATTTCTAAACTAGCGCTTATTAAATATGAAGATAAATTGTTGCATTTTAGGTCTATTGCGGCTACGGACGAAGCGGTTTTTGTGATGAGCATCGCCAGTCCGGGAATTATTTATAAAATAGGTTTTGACGGAAACGAAGCAACAAATATCGAAAGTGTTTATTTAGAAGAAGGCGAACGGGTATTTTTTAATGCTATGAAATTTTGGAATAACGAAGAAGGAATTGCATTGGGAGATCCTATTGAAAATTGTATGAATCTAATTGTAACCAGAGATTCCGGAAATACTTGGACAACAATAGATTGCGAATTACTGCCTGAAGCTGAAAAAGGAGAGGTTGCTTTTGCCATTAGCAATTCCAATATTGCAATAAATGGCAATCATGCCTGGATTGCAACAGGAGGAGTCACTGCTCGCGTACTGCACACACCGGACAAGGGAAAAACTTGGAACAGCTATACCACGCCAATTATCAGCGGTGAAGCAATGACCGGCATTCATTCGATTTCTTTTTGGGATGAAAATAACGGAATTGTTGTAGGTGGAAACTGGAGAGATAAACAAAATAATGAAGCTACAGTTGCCATTACAACCGATGGCGGAAAAACTTGGACGCTGTCGAGTGGGGAAACTCCGGGGTATCAGTCTTCTGTTAAATACGTTCCCGGCAGTGAAGGAAAAAAAATTGTCAGTTTGGGCCCCTCGGGAATTTCATACAGCAACAACGGAGGGCATCACTGGGAAAGTCTTTCGGATGAAAGCTTCTACGCTTTAGAATTTGTAAATGATACGCTGGCATTTGCCTCAGGACAAAATCGAATTTGTAAGCTAATATTTAAAAAATAATCATCTTAAGTTGTTTATTTTTGCTGCTCAATTATTTTTGATACTAAGAAAAATATATGGGAAAACTATTAGAGGTTAAAGATGTTTCCAAATTTTATGGAGCTTATAAAGCGTTAAATGATGTTTCTATATCCATTGAAAAAGGAAGTATCTACGGATTATTAGGTCCGAATGGTGCTGGAAAAACCACATTAATCCGTATTATTAACCAAATCACAATGCCGGATTCCGGTTCCGTATTTTTAGATGGAGAGCCCTTACAACCAACACACATTCGCGACATCGGATATCTGCCGGAAGAACGAGGCTTGTACAAAACTATGAAAGTAGGAGAACAAGCATTGTACTTAGCACAATTAAAAGGACTTTCAAAAAACGAAGCAAAACAACGATTGAAATACTGGTTTGACCGTCTTGATATCGGAGATTGGTGGAATAAGAATATTCAAGAATTATCTAAAGGGATGGCTCAAAAAATACAATTTGTCGTAACGGTACTCCACAGGCCAAAATTGTTGATTTTTGATGAACCTTTTAGCGGTTTTGACCCGATAAATGCAAATCTTATAAAAGATGAAATTCTGCAATTACGCGAGGAGGGAGCTACGATTATTTTCTCTACCCATCGTATGGAATCCGTAGAGGAAATGTGTGACCACATCGCATTGATTCATAAATCAAATAAAATTTTAGACGGAAAGCTAATCGATATCAAAAGAGCTCATAAAAGCAATATGTATGAAGTGGGGCTGATTACCGATAAAAAAGATTTGGTAAGTGCGCAATTATCAGAAAAATACAACTTATCAAAAGCTGCTTTTAAAAGTATTTATGACGAGTTGCAATTCCGTATTCAAATTCCGGAGCAAATTTCACCAAATCAACTTATTCAAGAATTGACTTCGCTGGGAGAATTGACACATTTTGTAGAAGTAATCCCATCTGCCAATGATATTTTTATTCAGAACATTCAAAATAATTAAAGGATGAATCACCTGTCACTCATCATCGTAAGAGAATATCTCACCAAAGTGCGAAATAAATCTTTCATTGTAATGACTTTTCTAAGTCCATTGATTTTTGTAGGAATTTTTGCTCTTGTTGCTTATTTATCAAGTGTAAATAACAGCACTGTCCGAACAGTTTATGTACTTGATGAAAGCAATATTTTTATCGAAGAATTTAACAGTTCAGAAAATTTTAAATTCAAACTGCTTTTTGATACGACGCTTGATAATGCAAAAGAAAAAACAGAATCGGATGATGTTTATGGTTTGTTGCACATTCCAAATACTTCAAATCTCGATGAACTTTCCAGAAGAGTAACTTTTTATTCGCCAGATACACCTTCATTTACGGCAATGGAAAATATGACCGATATGTTGGAAGGAAAATTGAATGCTCTAAAACTACAAGAAGCAGGAATAGACCCTAAAGTCATCGATAATTTACAGTTGAGATTAAACATCAATCAACAAACTTATAAAGGTCAAGAAACGTCTAAAATGGGCGCCGGATTAAAATTAATTTTCGGCGGATTTGCAGGATACCTGCTATTTATGTTTATCATTATATACGGAAATATGATTATGCGAAGCGTAATTGAAGAAAAAACAAGCCGGGTTATCGAGGTTATTATTTCGTCCGTAAAACCGCGACTGTTGCTTTTGGGAAAAATCTTAGGAACAACATTGGCAGGAATTTCCCAATTTTTAATTTGGGTAGTATTGATTTTTGTGCTGATGACTGTCGTTTCAAGCATATTCGGAATTGATACCGGTTCCACAATGGCTCCTACACAACAAGCCATAGAAACGAATAGTGACGGAGGAATTCAAGATATGTACACCACGGTAATGATGGAAATTATGAATTTGCCGATGTTGAATCTTATCATCATGTTTATTTTATTTTTTATCGGCGGTTATTTGCTTTACGCGTCGATGTATGCTATGATTGGTGCTGCAGTTGATAGCGAAACAGATACACAGCAATTTATGATGCCCATTATCATGCCATTGATTTTGGGGATTTACGTAGGCTTTTTTACCGTGATTGACAATCCGCATGGTTCGGTTTCTCAAATTTTCTCCTACATTCCTTTTACTTCTCCAATTGTAATGCTAATGCGGATTCCATTTGGCGTTCCAATTTGGCAACAATTGGTTTCTGTTGCTATTCTTTTTGCTACATTTATACTCGTGGTTTGGATTGCAGCCAAAATATACAGAGTTGGAATCTTGATGTACGGAAAAAAACCAAGTTACAAAGAGCTTATAAAATGGCTTAAATATTAAATTTCAAAAAAAAATAACTCTAAATGTCTAAAATTTTAATAATCGAGGATGAAGCAGCCATTCGACGTGTTTTGACAAAGATTCTTTCAGAAGAAAACAAAGAATACAAACTTTTTGAAGCTGAAGATGGTCTTGAAGGAATTGAAAAAATAAAAAATGAAGATTTCGATTTGGTGCTTTGTGATATCAAAATGCCGAAAATGGATGGAATTGAAGTTTTAGATGCCGTAAAGAAAATCAAACCCGAAATTCCCATTATTATGATTTCCGGTCATGGCGATTTAGACACAGCCGTCCAAGCCATGAAAATGGGCGCTTTCGATTATATTTCCAAACCGCCTGATTTAAATCGGCTTTTAAACACAGTTCGTATTGGATTGAACAACAAAGAATTGGTCGCAGAAAATACGCGTTTGAAAAAACAGGTTTCCAAAAATTACGAAATGGTAGGAAACTCAAAAGCGATGGAACAAATAAAGACGATGATTGAAAAAGTTGCTCCTACAGACGCTCGCGTTTTAATTACCGGACCAAACGGGACAGGAAAAGAATTGGTTGCTCATTGGCTTCACGAAAAAAGCCAACGAAGTTCGGGAGCGCTTGTCGAAGTAAATTGTGCAGCTATTCCAAGTGAACTTATTGAAAGTGAACTTTTCGGTCACGTAAAAGGAGCATTTACCTCCGCAAACAAAGAACGAGAAGGAAAATTTGAAGCTGCTAACGGAGGTACTTTGTTTTTAGATGAAATCGGAGATATGAGTCTTTCGGCGCAAGCAAAGGTTCTTCGTGCTTTAGAAGAAAATAAAGTGCAACGCGTGGGCGGAAATAAAGACATAAAAGTTGATGTCCGTGTCATAGCAGCAACCAATAAAGATTTAGAATTCGAAATAAAAGAAGGACGGTTCCGTGAAGATTTATATCATCGCTTAGCAGTTATTCTAATTAAAGTTCCTCCTTTAAAAGACAGAAAAGAAGACATTCCATTATTGATAGACCATTTTTCACAAAAGATAGCTGAAGAACAAGGCATCACTGTTAAGAAATTTTCTAATAAAGCGGTAAAACTACTTCAAAATCAAGAATGGACAGGAAACATTCGGGAATTGCGAAATGTCGTGGAACGTCTGATAATTTTAGGTCAAAAAGAAATTAGTGAAGATGATGTTCAAACTTATGCAATACGCTAATATCAAGTCGTAATAAAATATTTATCATGAATAAATCCACGCTGTTTTTTGTTATTGGCTTTCTGTTTTTTGGTATAAATAGTCAAAGTCAAAATTTTGAATCTGATTCATTGATGCTTCAAAAAATTTATAGGACAGCATTAACAGACGGAAAAAGTTATGAATGGTTAGATTACATTTCAAATAATATCGGCGGACGACTTTCCGGCTCGCTTCAGGAAGAGCAAATAATTGCTTATACCGAATCCCAATTAAATGAACTCGGATTGGACAAGGTTTGGAAACAACCTGTAATGGTTCCTAAATGGACACGCGGATTTAAAGAATACGCTTATATCGAATCGTCAAACGGCGTGAAAAATGTCGTAGATATCCTTGCATTAGGCGGATCTGTAGCTACACCAAATCTTGGCATAAAAGCAGAAGTTGTTGAAGTAAAAAGTCTTGAAGAAATAGAACAACTCGGGAAATCTAAAATTTCAGGAAAAATAATTTTCATAAATCGCCCGATGAATCCTGAACATATTCACACCTTTTCAGCTTACGGCGAGGTATCGAGATTGCGTTTTTACGGAGCTGCAGAAGCTGCAAAATACGGAGCAGTTGGAATGATTATCCGCTCGTTGGGACTTCGTCACGATGATTTTCCGCATACGGGAGTGATGAGTTACGGCGATTTACAAGAAGAAAAGAAAATTCCCGCAGCGGCTATCAGCACAAATGGCGCAGAATATTTGAGCAATATGCTTAGTTTAAATCCAAAATTGAATTTCTATTTTAAAATCAATTCCAAAAACTGGCCGGATGTACAAAGTTACAATGTAATCGGTGAAATTAAAGGTTCTGAATATCCTGAAAAATATATGCTTGTCGGAGCACATTTAGACAGTTGGGATATTGGGGACGGCGCTCATGACGATGGGGCAGGAGTGGCGCAGAGTATGGAAGTATTGCGAATATTTAAGAAAATAGGCTACCAACCCAAACATACGGTTCGGATTGTTTTATTTGCCAATGAAGAGAACGGATTAAGAGGCGCTCGAAAATATGCCGAGGAAGCAAAACAAAAAAACGAAAAGCATCTTTTTGCACTTGAAAGTGATGCGGGAGGATTTTCTCCGAGGGGGTTTTCAATAGATACTGACGATGCCAATATGAAGCAACTCAATAATTGGAAAAAACTGTTTGAACCTTATTTTATTCACGTATTCAGACGTGGATACAGTGCACCCGATCTCACTCCTTTAAAAGGATATTGCGATGTGTTGGCAGGTTTGCTACCCGACAGTCAACGCTATTTTGACCTTCATCATACAGCAGAAGATACTTTTGATAAAATCAACAAACGCGAATTAGAACTTGGTGCTGCCGCTATGGCGAGCTTACTCTATCTTTACGATACATACGGAACGAAGTAAATTTTTACTTTTTCTTTTTATTTAAATAATCCCGAATAACGGATTTTCTTCCAATTGTTTTTGTGATGATATCTTTATCCAAATCCCAACCGCGTGCCGGAGAATATTGACGAGCATACCAAATAATTTGAAGATGAATTTTATTCCATAAATCTTCAGGAAAAAGTCGTTTTCCATCACGTTCTGTCTGAACTACATTTTTTCCGTTAGACAATCCCCAACGGTACATCGTTCGATGAATATGCGTATCTACCGGAAAAGCCGGAATATTAAAAGCTTGACTTACAACAACACTTGCAGTTTTATGACCCACGGCAGGCAATTCCTTGAGCAATTCGATATCCTTAGGAACCTGACCGTCATATTTATCAATCAATATTTGTGACAAACCATGAATTCCCTTTGATTTCATAGGAGATAAACCTACCGGACGAATAATATCTTGAATTTCTTCGACAGAAAGTTTTACCATATCATAAGGATTATCGGCAATTTCAAAAAGTAAAGGTGTAATTTGATTGACGCGGACATCGGTACTTTGAGCCGATAACAACACGGCTATCAACAAAGTATAAGGATCTTTATGGTCTAACGGAATAGGAATTTCCGGATAAAGTTCGTTCAGCGTTGTAATGATGAACTGAATTTTTTCTTTTTTGGTCATTTTAAGGTACTTTTATGCAAAAATAAACATTATGACACCATTAAAGAAAGGCGACATCGTTCCCGAATTTTCAGCAAAAGATCAAGATGGAAATACCATTTCTTCATCTCAATTTAAAGGTAAAAAATGGATTGTATTTTTTTATCCGAAAGCAAATACACCCGGATGTACAGCAGAAGCCTGCAATTTGCGCGATAATTACAAAGAACTTCAGGATAAAGGATACGAATTAATAGGAGTGAGTGCAGACAGCGTCAAAAGACAAAAGAATTTTCACGAAAAATACAAATTTCCATACCCGTTATTGGCAGATGAAGAAAAAGAAGTTATCAATGCTTTTGGCGTTTGGGGACCTAAAAAATTCATGGGAAAATCGTATGAAGGAATTCATCGAATGACTTTTATTATCGATGAAAATGGGAAAGTGGTAGGCGTAATAGAAAAAGTAAAAACCAAGGATCATGCTGCACAAATTCTTGAATTATCCGATGTTTAAAATAAAGGTTTTAAAACCAAAAGAGATAGCGACATTAATTCAGAAAACTGTTATTTTTGCTGCGCAGGTCATAAAAAATGAACGGACAAAATTTATCACCAAAATTGAAAATAACTTTTCTCGGAACCGGAACATCTCAAGGCATTCCCATTATTGGAAGTAATCATCCTGTTTGTTTAAGCAAAGATTTTCGAGACAAGCGACTTCGCACTTCAGTGTTGATATCTTGGGATGATTTTGCAATAACGATTGATTGCGGTCCGGATTTCAGGCAGCAAATGATTCGTGAAAATGTAAAAAAACTGGATGCCATATTATTTACGCATGAACACGCCGATCACACCGCCGGTCTGGACGATATTCGTCCGTTTAATTACCGACAAGGCGACATGCCTTTTTATGCACATAAACGTGTTTTTAAATCTCTAAAAGAACGTTTTGATTATATTTTCACTACGGAAAATCGGTATCCGGGAGCGCCTCGTGTAGAAGAAAAATTAATAGATAAAAACACGCCATTTTTTCTTGGAGGAAAAAAGATAATTCCCATAGAAGCGATGCACGACAATCTTCCTGTTTTGGGGTTTCGCATTGATGACTTTACATATCTAACAGATATTAAGACTATTAGCAAAGAAGAATTAAAAAAAATTTACGACACAAAAGTGTTAGTGCTTAATGCGTTGCGAAAAGAATCTCATTATTCGCATTTAACATTGGATGAAGCTATTGAATTGGCACAGCATATAAATCCTGAAAAAACCTATTTTACGCACATTAGCCATAACCTCGGATTTCATGCAGAAGTAGAAAAAGAATTGCCCCAAAACATTCACCTTGCTTACGACACTTTAACTATTACGATTTAAAACTTATGAGAAGACAAATTTTTCTATATCTTTTTTTGTTTACAATTCTATTGCTCATTTTTCAATATATGAATCAAAAGAGCATATTCGAAACACAAGATAAACAAGTTGAAAATCTGCGTGCTAAAAATGAGGAAAAAAGTATCCTTTTGGATTCACTTCAAAATCAGGTTGCAGAATTAAATTACTTTACCCTAAGTGGAAATGAAAATGCAATGACTTATATTGAAAGTCTGGGATATGATGTGCAGGACATTGAAAACTACATTCGAGATCAGATTTACGATAAAAATCTTCAAAGCAAAAACAATCCTTTGATTCCTTATGAAGGAATGGAGGCGGGAATGAAAATCAACAAGATTAAATTCTTGAATCATCGCTGGATTTTGGCAGATTTTACTGATGGCAGGTATTGGGGTGAACTCCTAATCGAATTTACTTTTGACGAAGACGGAAGTATCCATTTTCAAAACTTGGGAGCGCTTATTTATCCGCAATAATTTAAGAATGCTTTTTCAACCAATTTTGTAATTCCATCAAATTTTCAGGAGCAACACCGTGTCCTACCGGAAATTCTGAATAAGTACAATCGATATTTAATTGCTCAAAAAATGGTTTTGACTCTCTTGCCCAATCGATGGGAATAACTTGATCTTGTGTTCCGTGAGAGGTGTAAATTTTTAGATTGTTGAAATTTTTGTCTTTATAATTGGGAACGAGGATGTCCTTGTTCACATAACCGCTTAATCCGATGACATTTTTGATTTTTTCCGGATAACTCAACGCCACCGCAAAACTTAAAATTGTTCCTTGACTAAATCCAATTAACGTGATTTTTTGCGAATCAACTTTATATTTTTCTACAATTTCATCGATGCAACGAGCTACTAAATCTCTTGAAGCAATGGCTTGTTCGTCATCACTAAATTTTCCTTGCGGATGATTGTAATAAATATTGTACCAAGCATTTCCATAAGGTTCTAACCGAATCGGTGCTTTTAATGAAATAATTGCATATTCGTCCGGTAATTCCGAGGAGAAAGAAAACAAATCGTTTTCATCACTCCCAAAACCGTGAAGCATAATGATTGCCGGTGGATTTGTAGAAGCAGTTATTGGTGCTTTATAATTGTGTTCTAAAAGTAAAGTTTGTTTTTCCATACGGGCAAAAATAGAGTATTGAAGTAGTGAAAATCGTTAAAAAATTGATAAGCAAAAA
>CAZWVT010000013.1:3676-19261 GCA_964636665.1 uncultured Flavobacteriaceae bacterium | reverse complement strand
AACAATTTAATTTAAAAATGTAAACCAACCCTGAATTTTATTTCCCAACAACGGGATTCCTTGTTTCTTGTTTAGCAAAACCATTAAAAACGAATAAATCCACAGCAGAAAAGCAATAATCCAAATTGTATCTCCAATCATAGGATTGTCGGTGGACATAAATACCATTGCAACAAAAAACAAAATAAAAAGTCCGAACATATTCTTGATATGCCAGGTTGCAAAATCTGATTTTACTTCACGATTAATGGAAAATGCAATCAAAAAACCAACGATTGGAATATAAGCTAACATGGCGGTTTGTCTTGCGCTGAAAGATTTCATCAGGAAAGTATTAATTGGTTATTTGAGAAAATACCATAAACTTTTCCACGTAGTTTTTGTTCAAGCAATGCTGCATTCTTAGATGTGGAAACAATATCCTTTTCTGTAAATTTCCAGTTGATTTCAGGAGCAAAAAGTGTCAAATTTGCCGGTTGGTTTTTTTCTATTGACGTACTTTCAACTCCAAATATTTTTTTCAAATTCGTCAATGCTTTAATGGTGTGATTGATGTCTAAAACACGATTTAACGCACCAAAGCAAGATTCCAAGCCAATACTTCCATAAGAAGCAAGATCAAATTCCATTTTTTTAAGTTCAACATCCATCGGATTGTGATCGGAAGTTACGCCGTCAATGGTTCCATCTTTTAAACCTTCCAGAAGTGCCTGGACATCTTCATCTGAACGAAGGGGAGGGAGCAATTTGTAGTTTGTATCAAAAGAATTTAAAACTTCATCGGTGAGAATCAGATTAAAAACAGCGACGCTACAGCTTACATCCATTCCTTTTGATTTAGCATCTCGAATGAGTTCCACTGCATTTTTGGTTGATATTGTCGGTATGTGGAGTTTTCCTCCGGTATATTCCAAAATTTTAAGATCTCTCGCTATTTGCAATTCTTCGGAAAATGAAGGAATCCCTTTTAAACCCAATGATGTACTGTGAATGCCTTCGTGAACAAAACCTTTATTGGCTACGCTGATTTCGAGCGGAAATGATTGAACAAGCCCTTCAAAAGCTTGTGTATATTGCAAAGCTAATTTTAAAAGATTGGCATTGGTTATCGGTTTTTTATAATCGTAAAATGAAATGGCACCGCCTTGTTTCATATCGTATAATTCGGCCAAATCTTTGCCTTTACTTTTCATCGTCAAAGTTCCGACAGGAAATAAAGACACCGCCTTATTTTCAGCTTTTGCTTGAATATATTGTAAAATCCCGCGATTATCCGCCAAAGGAAAAGTATTTGCATTCATCGCGACTGCTGTAAAGCCACCGGAAGCAGCAGATTTTAATCCGTTTTCAATGGTTTCGCGCTCTTCAAATCCGGGTTCTCCAAAAGATACGCTGCTGTCAAACCAACCTTGTGAAATATGAAGGTTTTCTAAATTAATTTCTTTAATATTTTCAGCAGAATCAATTGTGGATGCAATCTCTTTTATTATCCCATTTTGTATCAGAACATCGTTTTTTGTTCCGTTATATTCGGAAGTTTCATCTATGATGACTGCATTTTTAATTAAAATTTTCATATTTCCGGATGGTATTTACCTGCTATTTTAAAAAGCGTAAAATGAGCATTTCACAAATCAAAAAGAATACTGCAAAAATAACAAACCATTTCCACAATCCATCAGACGCACCTACATGTTGCATGTCCAAGAATAATCGGGGAATATCGTTATAAACTTCAACGCCTTTCCAGTTATTCGGATTTCCATAATGTGTTATATCTACATTTCGAGCATAATTGTAACTCAAAGACTGCAATACATTGTCATTTTTCAATACATCATAAACCCCGGCTTTCTCAGGAAGTTCATCGGTTATCATCGTAACGTGCGTACTTTTTGTTTGCTGTAATGGAATAAATTCTTCATCATTCTGACGAATTTTTAAAATTTCATTTTCAGAAAGCATTTCAGGAATTACTATTTCATTCAGTTCTCCGATATTATAATACAATTCCGGCAAAGGCAAACTTTGTATTCCCATATTATAAAGAACCGGAACAATTAATGGTGAATTGATAAAATTGCTGTTTTCGATTAAAAGCGATGACGTAAATAAATACACGCCTTCACGTTCTATTATAAACGGAGCGGTATCTTCAAATCGCAATACCGGAGTTGCTGTTGATGCAATTTCAAAATAAGACTGAACAGAAGGATATTGAAAATTACTGATTTCTTTTTCAAAAACATTGGTGAATAGGGGATGAGAAAAAACAATTTGGGTTATTTTCTTTTCTTGCCTGACCAAATAACCTAATGATCCCAAATTCAACACATTCAACAAGCGATCGTAATTAGCAATATCCGCTTCCTCATTTGGAATGATAACCAAGCTTCCGCCGTTTTCTTTAAATGCTTTCAAGGCCGCAATAAGCGCATCGGGAATATTTTTTAATTCATTTAATATGATAAAATGCTGTTGCGGAATTTGAGCGTAATTTAAAGAATTGATTTCGGAAGCTGAATATTCAAAAGCATCATCGGAAAAAAGTCGTTTAGTATAAGAAACAGGCGTTTCATAAATATCTAACACGTTGATTTTAGATGATTTATTAAGGCTTATATAAAGCTGATTATCAAATAAGATTTCATTGTCTTCAACTTCAATATAGCCGTCAAATCCATCTGAAACATCCAATTCAAAAACTGAAGTTATTTGATTGTTTTCAGAAAATTCGAGTGTGGATTTTGCTACCAACTGCTCTTTATTATAAACAGAAACCGGAACTTGATTTGAAGCGTCGCCTTGTTTGGAAATAACGATTTCCAAGTTGATTTTATCCTCGGTTTGTGATATTACATAAGCTGTATCAATTGCAATATTCGATGGGTTTTGAGGTTGTAATCGGATTGCTTTTACAGAAATATCTTCAGGGATTTCCGGAAATTCATTAATTCCGGCAAAATCAGAAATATAAATTAGATTTTTGCGAGTATCCGGCCGATTCGGAAACATTTTTTCTGCCTTCAAAAAAACTTCATGTGCAGAAAGCGATTGCAAACTGTATGTAAGATTGGCAATTTCGTTTTTAAAATCCTGTCCGGTAGTATTTGGATGTTCGGAATCATTGGAAAACCAATGAAAAGAGTTTTCTTTTTTTACAGATTCATACAATTCTTTAATCGTACGTTCCAATAGCGTAGTGTTGGAAATTTTTCCTTGCATACTGAATGAATTATCAATGTATATCAAGGTTTCATCTGAATCTGACAATGTTGTTTCAGTTGGAAAAAAAGGCTGGCTGAAGGCGAGAATAATACAGGCAAAAGCCAGTAACCGCATCAATAATGTCAACCATTTTTTTAGCTGTGAACTTTTTCGTGTTTGAAGAACTATTTTTTTAAGAAAAGCAACGTTGGTAAATTCAGTTTTTTGAAATCTACGCAAACGAAAAAGATGGATGATAATTGGAATCAGCAGCAGAAAAAGTGCGAAAAGTATCTCGGGATATTTGAACTGCATTTCTTTAAATAAGGTTCAAAGATAGAAATAGCATGTAATTATACCAATTTCTATGTAGAACTTTCAATTTTACTATTTTGCTATGGTAAATTCAAAGGTGGTGCCTTCACCTAAAACAGAAGATACGTGAATGTCTCCGTCTAATTTTTTAACGAGTTTTTTTACCGTTGAAAGCCCGATTCCATTTCCTTTTCGTCCAAATCGATCGTGATTGCTCGTGGTAGCAAATAATTCAAAAATACGTTTCATATCGTTCTGATGAATGCCGGGACCGTTGTCTGCAATTTTAAATTGATAAAATTCGCCTAAATCTTCACATTCCACATTGATTTGGGTATATTCTTTATCGTTGTACTTAAGACTGTTTGTCAAGAGGTTGATTAAAATCTGTTGCAATGCTATTCGATTTGCGTTTATTTCAATGTTGTTGGGAACATTGATATCGCAATTGCTGCTGATGTTCAAAAGATCAATAACATCTTCAAATAAATCTTGTGTATCGAATACCTCTTTTCGAGCAGAAGCTGTTTTATCGCTTTCGTAATGTTCGAGAATTCCTGAAATATAGTCACTCAAGGTTAGAGCAGACTGTTTTAGGTAATCCAAATACTGTTTTCCTTGATCGTCTAAAACTTCTCCGTACTTACTTTTAATAATGTCGGAAGTTAAAATCATATTGGCAAGAGGCATTTTCATATCGTGGGAAACAACTCCGGCAAAATTTTTTAATTCTTCATTTCGCTCTTGTAATTCTTCTTGGACATCTAACATCTTACGGTTGAATTTTCTAACTTTAAACAATCTTGAAATCTGATATGCAAGCGAGTACAGGCCGTTATTTTGCCTTTTGGAAAGCGTTCTGCTCTTTTTATCGAACACACACAAAGTTCCCAATATTTTACCTTCAGGATTGAAGATTTTGATTCCTGCATAAAAAACTATTTTATTCTTTTTTACAAAAGAGTTTGTTTCAAATGCCGGAAAATGGGAAACGTCGTTGATGATAAAAATATCCTTTTCGTTCTGTATGGTCTCATTGCAAAAATTAAATATATCGGTAGGAACATCTATATTGTCCATTCCATATTGCGACTTCAGGAAAATATTTTTTGTATCTGTTACCGTAATCATTGCCATAGGCGATTTACAGATGTTTGTAGCAAGATAAGTAAGTTGATCAAAATCTTTTTCGGGAAGGATATCTAAAAAATAAGCAGCCTTCACATCTACTACGCGAGTCTGATTATCAAGAGATAGGGACAGTAAACCTGTATCTAAGAGTAACATATTTTTAAAATGTGGTTTGTTATAGGTAAATATAAGCGTTTTTTTATACTTTACTTAACATTAAAGGGAATTAATTTAACACGATTAAACGCTAAAATTTTTCAAAAACACCCAAACCGAATAATGCAAAATCATACTTAGCCGGATCGGTTGCGTCTAATTTTCTTAGCTGTAAATCTAACTCTTTTACCGCACGGGCATCGTTTTGTTTTCTGCTTAAAAGCCCTAATTTTCTTGCTACGTTTCCGCTGTGGACATCTAAAGGACACGAAAGGAGTGAAGGAGTTATTTTCCAAATACCGAAATCAACTCCTGCATTGTCTTTTCTGACCATCCAACGTAAAAACATATTTATCCGTTTGGCAGCTGAATTTTTTAAAGGGTCGCTCACGTGTTTTTCTGTCCGTTTGGCGTGGGGCAATTCAAAAAATATGTTCTTAAAAACGTTGATGGCTTTTTGCAAATCTTCCTGCGTTTTATGTTTTCTGAAAATGGTTTCCGGACCGCCGTGATTTGTATATATATTTTTTAAACCTTGAAAGAAATAAATCAAATCTTCTGAATTAAATGTTCGGTGTACAAAAGAATAAACATCTTCCGGAACATTTTTCTTATCAAAATTCATGATGTATTCAAAAGGCTCATAATTCATAATTTCCATCAATCGATGCCCATTATTTATAATACTTTTCCGATTTCCCCATGCAATCGTTGCAATCAAAAATGCAGCAATTTCAATGTCTTCCTTTTCAGTAAATAGATGCGGAATTTGAATCGGGTCGGATTTTATAAAATCCGGACGGTTGTATTGGAGGACTTTTTCTTCTAAAAAATCCTTGAGATTAAGAAAATTCATTTGTGTTTTCTCGAATAATTATCCCATCCTGCATGGTGAGTTTTCTGTCTGCCATATTGGCAAGTTCTTTATTGTGTGTAACGATTACAAATGTTTGTCCAAATTCGTCACGAAGTCTAAAAAATAAATTATGAAGGTTTTCTGCACTTTCAGTATCCAGATTTCCACTGGGTTCGTCAGCCAAAATAATTGCAGGATTGTTTATCAGCGCCCTTGCTACGGCTACACGTTGTTGCTCGCCGCCCGACATTTCGTTGGGTTTATGATTGTAACGATGAGAAAGCCCCAAAAAAGACAACAATTCTTTTGCTCGTTTAACAGCTTCATTTTTAGGCATTCTTCTAATAAATGCAGGAATACAAACATTCTCAACAGCCGAAAATTCAGGAAGCAATTGATGAAATTGAAAAATAAAACCCAAATTCTCATTTCTAAATTTTGCCAATTTATTTCCTGACAAATTTCCAACATTTACTTTGTTGATGAGTAGCGTCGTATCTTTGTTTTTAGCATACGAATCGAGTGTTCCCAAAATGTGAAGCAGCGTCGTTTTTCCGGCTCCGGATGCACCGACAATCGTTACAATTTCTTGAGGTTTGATGTGTAAATCAACACCTTTTAAAACATGAAGGTCATCAAAGTATTTATGAATGTTGGTCGCTTCAATCATAAGTTTATTTTGCTGTGAAAATACAATTTAATCGTTTAACGGCAATAACA
Organism: uncultured Flavobacteriaceae bacterium; assembly: GCA_964636665.1. Lineage (GTDB taxonomy): Bacteria > Bacteroidota > Bacteroidia > Flavobacteriales > Flavobacteriaceae > JAAYLC01. The sequence continues at coordinate 12,876 of CAZWVT010000013.1, read as the reverse complement.
TATAATGAATTAACGCTTTTTACGTTATCTGTTTATGTCAATCATTCCGGAATCTCAATATTTTTATTGGTTTGGTTTTTGATAAAATACGATTATGAAAAATAAGCAATCAGTTAAGTACAAACTTTTAAAAAAAGGAATCATTTACGATTTAATCGGAATGGCTACTATGGCAATTCCGGTTGTCGGTCCTTTTCTCGATTTTATTTGGGCTCCTTATGCCGCACGAAAAATGAAAAAAATGTATCCGGGAAAAGAAGGGAAGATTGCAGCAATCATTGTTTTTGTAGAAGAAATTATGCCCTATACCGATATTATTCCGACTTTCACACTTATGTGGATTTACACTTTTGTGTGGAAAAAGGAATCTGTTCCAAATACAATTCCGAATATGTAAGCGTTATTCCAAAAAACGTTTTTTAATATCCGGAGTAGGAATCATACATTCTTTCCGCCTTCCAAACCATTTATAACGATTTTTTGCAATCCATCTGTATAAAAAGTCCCGTAGCAATTTGGGAATAATTATCAGGACATATAAGAGAGCATAAATACCGCTTAAATTTTTGAGAATATTTAAAACAGCAGAAGATTCTGTCCAAATTTGTCTTTTATTTTCATCGATAAGTATTACCGATTCCATTGATTCTGTTGAAACTGAATAAGACTTCAGTAGTTTTTCGGCAACAGGGGATTGTAGCGATGCAAATTTAAAACGTGCTTTTTTATCTCTTTTAATTACAAATTGCACAAAACCATTACATAAATTACAAATTCCATCAAATAATATAATGTATGTGTCTGTTTTGGAGTTCATTTTAATAAGATGAATCGGTAGAAAGTTGTAAATGTAGTCTATTCATCCGATTTTTGCATATAAATACAATTTTATAGAATTCGATAAAAACAAGAAATATGGCTGGTCATAGTAAATGGTCAAATATCAAACGTAAAAAAGGAGCTGCGGATGCCAAACGCTCCAAAATGTTTAGCAAAGCAATCAAGGAAATTAATGTCGCCATTAAAGAAGGAGGAAGTCCGGATCCGGATGCAAATCCTGCATTGAGAAATGCTATTTTAAATGCGCGCGGTATTAATATGCCAAAAGATAATATTGAAAATGCGATTAAGAAAGCAAGTGGAGAAGGAGGCGATAATTTTGAAAGAGTCACTTTTGAAGGCTACGGACCTAACGGAATTGCTTTTTTAATTGAATGCACTACCGACAATACCAACAGAACCGTTGCCAATATCCGCTCAATTTTTGCCAAAAACGAAGGTTCTTTGGGGAAAAACGGCTCGGTAGAATTTTTATTTGAACGAAAAGGAATTTTTACCATCGAAAAGAAAAACATTCCGATGGCATTAGACGAACTCGAACTTACGCTTATTGAAAACGGTTTGGAATCTTTGGAAACAGAAGAAGAGGAAATAGTTCAAATTATCACTCCATTTAGTGAATTTGGAAATATGTCCAAAGCACTCGAAGATTTATCAATCGAAACGCAAAATGCACTTGTGGAATATCTTCCGATTACAACCGTAACCCTTCCGATGGAGCAGGCGGAAAAAATTATTGAATTGGAAGAAAAGTTTGAAGATGACGATGACGTTCAGAATGTATTTCACAATTTGGAAATGTCTGACGAATTTATAGCTGCTTTAGAAAATGCTTAGACTTTTTCTAAGGCATCTACGCTGACATTGGTTGTGAAGATACCGTAATTTACGATTGCTTTATCTTTTTCAAGACTGTCAATTGTACCGATTGCCTTTCCGTTAATCATTCGGACGCGATCACCTATTTTTAAAGGTATGCGAGGCTTTTCGGGTGGTGTTTCTTTTTCTTTTTTTATTTTTTTCTCTTCACGAATAACTTTGACTTTGTCCTCAACTTCTTTCAATAACTTTTTCTTTTCTTTTTTCTGTTTGGGAGCAACCGGTTTTCTTTTGCTGTTTTCTATTAAAACCAATTTCATCAACTCATCGATAAGTTGTTTTTTTCGCTTGTTTTTAGAATAGTTCTCCGCCAGATTATCAAATTTACGTCCTAAGACAACCATCTTCTGATTGGCATCAAAAAGTTCCTGATAATCTTCCAGTTTTTCCCGAACTCGTGCATTTACTTCTTCCAATTGCCGACCTTCAAGTTTTACTTTTTGTTCCTCTTCTTTTAAGGATTTGGAAGTTTGCCGAAGTGCCGATCGTTCTTTTTGAAGATTTGCAATTGTTTTGTCAAATCGTATTTTCCCTTTTTCAATCTTCTTTTTTGCACGATTAATCAAACTGTACGGAATTCCGTTTTTCTGAGCAACCTCAAAAGTAAAACTACTTCCGGCTTCACCAGTTTGCAATTCATATAAAGGCTCCAAAGAACGTCTATCAAAAAGCATATTTGCATTAATGGCATGTGGCAGTTCGTTGGCCAATAATTTTAAATTGGTATAATGAGTTGTAATGATTCCAAAAGCTTCCCGCTCGTAAAATTCTTCCAAAAAAGTTTCTGCCAAAGCACCTCCCAATTCCGGATCGCTCCCCGTTCCGAATTCATCTATCAAGAAGAGAGTTTTATCATTGCACTTTTTTAAGAAATAGTTCATCTTTTTTAAACGATAACTATAGGTGCTCAAATGATTTTCAATAGATTGATTGTCCCCGATATCAGTTAAGATACGTTTGAAAAACCAAATTTCACTTTGCGGTTCAACGGGGATTAAAATTCCGCTTTGCAACATCACCTGAAGCAATCCCACTGTTTTTAAAGTAATGCTTTTCCCTCCGGCATTGGGACCCGAGATAACGATGATTCGCTTCTCCGATTCCAAAGTAATGTTTTGAGGATAAGTAGGAGCTTTTCTTTTATTGTTGCTTACCAATAACAGCGGATGATATGCTTTTATCAGGGATATTTTTTTTTCGTTGGACAGCACAGGAATTACACCGTTGAGCTGAATTGCATAGTTGGCTTTAGCATAAATTACATCCAATTCTACCAGATAATCCTGAAAGCTTTTTAACAGTGGCGAATAAGGTCGGATAAACTCTGTCAATTGCTTAAGAATTCGTTTTATTTCCTCACTTTCTTCATATAATAAATTAGACAATTCATTAGCATATTCCAGAGTTTCTTGAGGTTCGATATAAGTAATACTCCCTGTTTTGGAGCTTCCCAAAACTGTTCCCCGAACTCGTTTTCGATACATTGCTGTAACTGCCAGAACGCGTTTGTTATCTACCACGGTTTCTCGAATTTCATCTAAATAATTTAATTGAGAATACGTTGACAAGGCTTTCGCAAATGAAGAATTAATTTTTCCTCTTACAACATTCAATCGTTTTCTGATAGAAGCTAAAAGCTCCGAAGCATCGTTTTTTATTTCGCCGTACCTGTCTATCTTTTTCGTGATTTCTTCAGCGATGAGAGAAGTGTGGTTTACAGACTCCGACATTTCAAAAAGATAGGTGTAAAACGTTTCGTACTTTTTAAAATATTTTAGAAGCGTTCGCGTCGTTTCAGAAACTGAGAGAATTCTTCTAAATCCACTGATTTCCAATACACTGTTTTCAATTTTCAACAGATGCAATTCGCGTACGATTGCTTCAAAACCGTGATTGGGAATAGGATTATCCTCTCCGAACGACATTTTAAATTCCCAAACTTTTTTGAGTTCAGGTTTTATTGTCTCAAAATTGCGATATGGCCGAACAGCCATTACCTGCGCTTCGCCCAAATCGGTTATGCAGAATGTTTTAATCTGTTCCAATACTTTGGGAAACTCTAAATCTGCCAATGTTTTTTCGCCTATTCCCGCCATCAATAATTTATCTTGTAATTTTGAACAAAAATAAGACAATGGTAATTAATCTGGATAATGAATGGAGAACGGTTTTAAAAAACGAATTTAAAAAACCTTATTTCCTTCAATTAATGGATTTTTTAAAAACCGAATATTCTCAGAACGTTTGTTTTCCGCCGTGGAATGAAGTTTTCAACGCTTTTAATCATACACCTTTTTCTCAAGTAAAAATTGTAATAATCGGTCAAGATCCATATCACGGATACGGACAATCGCACGGACTTTGTTTTTCTGTACGAAAGGGCGTGCCGTTACCTCCGTCTTTAAAAAATATTTTTACGGAAATTAAATCGGATACCAATTCAGAAATTCCCACTCACGGAGATTTAACTCGTTGGGCAGCACAAGGGGTTTTGTTGCTCAATGCAACGATGAGTGTTCAAGCGCATAAACCCGGAAGCCATCATAAAAAAGGATGGGAATTTTTTACAGACGCAGTAATTCAGAACTTATCGCTAAAAAAAGAAGGATTGGTTTTTATGCTTTGGGGAGGTCCCGCCAAAAAAAAGGGAGCTGTTGTAGATAAATCAAAACATTTGGTGCTGACGAGCGGTCATCCATCGCCTTTGGCAGCAAACAGAGGCTATTGGTTTGGGAATAAGCATTTTAGTAAAGCCAATGAATATCTGATGGGTAAGGGATTGAATCCCATAAAGTGGTAAGGATTATTCTTTTTTACTTGTGTCGGATTTGCTCGTATCGTTGCAACTAAACTGTAACAATAAAAAATTTATCACTAAAAGGATTCCCAATACGATTAGAAAAGTAGTCATACTAAGCATTGTTTATACTATAGATGGGAAAGAAGGCAGAAGGTTGCGTAAAGTTTTAAAATTTTCTTTAGAAAAAATTAAGAGGTTGGTGGCAAATGCAATAATTTAAAATTAATTTATTCTGAATCAATAAATTATTATCCGCCAACGCGTTTTACTGAGAATCCTTTTTCTTTGAGAAATTTCATGATTTCATCGCGATAATCTCCTTGAATTATAATTTGTTCGTTTTTAAAACTTCCTCCTACACTTAAAAGTTGCTTAATTTCACGGGCTAATAGCTTAAAGTCTTTAGCTGCTCCGGTATAATTTTCAATAATGGTTATCGGTTTTCCTTTGCGTTTTTCATATTTACAGATAAGCGGGTCATCTTGCATCCATAATTTGTTGTCATCTTTACCTGACTGCGGTTCTTCAGAAGGAGTGTGTTCCGGAAAGAGCTTTCGCAATTGTTCTTCAAGTGGATTCACGAATTTATTTTTTTATTTTAAAAGACCAAGTTCTCTTAATCTTTGATTTAAAAATTCACCCGCAGTAATATCGGGATACGCTTTCGGATTATTTTCATCGATACATTCGGGAAGGCAATTTAGTTTCATATCACTTTTAGGATGCATAAAAAAAGGAATTGAATAACGCGGTTTGCCCCATTGATCTTTCGGCGGATTGATTACCCGGTGAATCGTTGATTTGAGTTTATTATTGGTATGACGTTCCAACATATCTCCGACATTGATTACCAATTCATCCTCATTGGGAATGGCATCAATCCACTCGCCGTCTCTTCGTTGTACTTGTAATCCCCCGGTTGAAGCTCCCATAAGTAAAGTAATTAAATTGATATCACCGTGGGCACCGGCACGAACAGCATCTTTAGGCTCCTGAGTTATGGGCGGATAGTGAATAGGGCGGAGGATGCTGTTTCCGTTTGTAACCCATTGGTCGAAATAAAATTCATCCAGTCCTATGTATAATGCAAGCGCCCGAAGTACATAAATTCCGGTTTTTTCAAGCATTCGATAGGCTTCCATTCCTGTTTCATTAAAATCTGAAAGTTCTTTCACGATGACATTGGGCGGATATTTTGCAGTAGATTCCGTTTCATTTGAAGGATTTTGACCAAAATGCCAAAATTCTTTCAAATCTGCTACTTTTCTTCCTTTGGCAGTTTCTTTTCCAAAAGATACATAACCGCGCTGACCTGCCAATCCGGGAATTTCATATTTTTGTTTTACTTCCAATGGCAAAGCAAAAAAACGCTTTACTTCTTTATACAAGGCATCCACCAACTCATCAGAAAGAAAATGATTCTTTAAGGAAACAAAACCAATTTCCTCATAGGCTTTACCGATTTCATTTACGAATTTTTGTTTTCTTTCTAGATTTTGAGCCAGAAAATCTGCCAAATCTACACTGGGAATATTATTCATATCTGTTTTGCTTAGAATTACAAATATATCAATTTCAACGCTTTTTTGTCAATTCAAAATATAAATTCAAAAAAGAGCAACAGACGGGCTTTTTTCCTAATTTTGGCAATTAAATTATATACCATGGAGTCTATTATTTTCTCAGACATTTACTTTGATTACGACAAAAAAGAATTGTCTGACGAAACTTTATTGATGCTTTATCGCGGGATGCTAAAACCCCGAATGATTGAAGAAAAAATGCTTGTCCTTTTAAGACAGGGAAAAATTTCAAAATGGTTTAGCGGCATTGGACAAGAAGCTATATCGGTAGGAATTACGGCTGTTCTTGACAAAGATGAATACATTCTCCCTATGCACAGAAACTTGGGGGTTTTTACGATGAGAGATATTCCTTTGAACCGACTTTTTTCTCAATGGCAAGGAAAAGCAAGCGGTTTTACAAAAGGCCGCGACAGAAGTTTCCATTTTGGAACTCAGGAATACAACATTGTCGGAATGATTTCTCATCTCGGACCACAATTTGGAGTAGCAGATGGAATTGCTTTAGGAAATAAACTAAAAAACAACAAAAAAGTTTGTGCTGTTTTTACCGGCGAAGGCGGAACCAGCGAAGGCGAAATTCACGAAGCTTTAAATATTGCTTCTGTATGGAAACTTCCCGTTCTCTTTTGCATAGAAAATAACGGCTACGGATTGTCAACGCCAACTGAAGAACAGTATAATTGCAAACATTTGATAGATCGTGCTGTTGGTTACGGAATGGAAGCACATTTGATAGAAGGCAATAATATTCTGGAAGTGTATTTCGCGTTAAAAAAGATTGTAGAAAGTATGCGCAAAAATCCGCGACCGGTTCTTATTGAGTTTAAAACATTCAGAATGCGCGGACATGAAGAGGCGAGCGGAACAAAATACGTTCCCAATGAATTGATTGATGAATGGGGACTGAGAGACCCATTATTGAATTTTGAAAGATATCTACTCAATGAGAATGTACTAAATCAAGAAAACATTGAATCGCTGAGAGAAGAGATAAAACAAGAAATTGAAGAAAATTTAGAAATCGCTTTTGCGGAAGAGACTGTTTCATCGACTGTTACTGATGAAATTAATGATGTTTATAAACCTTATGAATACCAGACTGTGAATCCCGGGATTGATAAGGAACAAATCCGATTTATCGATGCGGTTTCTCAAGGTTTGAAACAAGCTATGGCGCGCCACGACAATTTAATTATTATGGGACAAGACATAGCGGAATACGGCGGCGTTTTTAAAGTCACCGAAGGTTTTGTAGATGAGTTTGGAAAAGAAAGGGTTCGAAATACGCCAATATGCGAATCGGGAATTATTTCGACCGGAATGGGACTTTCCATCAACGGTTTTAAATCGGTTATTGAAATGCAGTTTGCCGATTTTGTTTCATCAGGTTTTAACCCCATTGTAAATTACTTGGCAAAAATTCATTACCGTTGGGGACAACATGCCGATGTGGTTGTTCGTATGCCGTGCGGAGCAGGAGTGGGGGCGGGTCCTTTTCATTCACAAACTAACGAAGCGTGGTTTACACATACTCCGGGATTGAAAGTTGTTTATCCGGCATTTCCTTATGATGCAAAAGGATTATTGGCAACAAGTATAGAAGATCCAAATCCGGTTATGTTTTTTGAACATAAAGCACTGTATCGAAGTATAAGGCAAGAGGTTCCAAAAGATTATTACACCTTGCCCCTTGGAAAAGCATCTTATATACAAAAAGGAGAGAACATTACCATCATCACTTATGGCGCCGGGGTTCACTGGGCAATGGCTACACTTAAGGAAAATTCTGAAATTAAAGCTGATTTAATCGATTTAAGAACATTGATTCCGCTTGATACAGAAACTATTTTTGAATCTGTAAGAAAGACCGGAAAAGTAATTATTTTACAAGAAGACAATATGTTTGGCGGAATCGCTTCTGATATTTCTGCGTTGATTACTGAAAATTGTTTTGAATATTTAGACGCACCTATAAAAAGAGTCGCAAGTATCGATACACCAATACCGTTTGCTTCAAGTTTAGAAAAATCATATTTGCCTATAGAAAGATTTGAAAAATCACTAAAAGAACTTAATTTATATTAAATCAATAATGTATAGTGTTAAATTTTAGATAATCCATTATTATAGCAGAAGAATATTTTATACTTTGGTGCCATACTAATTTTAAAAACTAAAGTTATGATTCGATGGATTGTTATTTTTCTGATAATTGCTATTATCGCAGCAATTTTTGGTTTCGGTGGAATTGCTGAAGGCGCTACCGATATCGCTATGATTATTTTCTGGATTTTTTTAGTCTTGCTTGTATTGTCACTTTTAGGAAGTCTCTTCCGAAGATAATATTGCTCAAAAAGTTCAATTTAAAAAAAAGATATGAAAAGATTATTGCTATTAGCTGTTTTTGCAGCGTCAGTTCTCGCTTGTGGTCCCTCCAAAACTGTAACTGATTCATACAAAGTTATGAAAGGATATTGGACACTTACCGATATATCTTATGAAACATCGGGAAGATTTAATGTCACCCTTTTTAACGATGAATCCGCTTCGTGTTTTGAAGGGAGTTCTTGGCGGTTTATTCCCAATAACAATACGGGAAGATATACTATTGATGGAGCAGGATGTGCAAGTGGTGAGCGACATTTTGTTTTTACGGTTCAGGAAATCGACAGAGAAACCGGACTTTATGATTTTATGTTAAAACCAACTGATCCCAAAGGAAAATCCGATGATAATCGCGGAATACGTATGCGCTTGGCTCAATTGGATAATCAGACAATGCGTTGGCAACAAACCGTAACAGTAGATGGACAGCCGTTTGCCATAAACCTAAATTTCATTAAAAATGAATAACTTATAAACCTAAATATTATAAACATGAAAAAAACACTCATTCTCATATTATCAGTTGTATTTATAACCGGTTTCACGAGTTGTGAAGCAACCCGAAATGCGAACAACAAACAAAAAGGAGCAGTCATTGGTGCCACATCCGGAGCTATTCTCGGAGCCATTATCGGTAACAATGCAGGCAAAGGTGGAAACGGAGCATTAGGAGCAGTAGTTGGTGGGGTTGTAGGAGGAACAGCCGGAGT
>CAZWVT010000013.1:0-3576 GCA_964636665.1 uncultured Flavobacteriaceae bacterium | reverse complement strand
AAAAACAGACGTGTGAATATTGGAATTGTACCAAACGAACAAATGATTGAAGATGCAAAACAACAAGCAGGAGAATAATAGCTTGTAAAGCTCCATAAGTAGATAATAAACCAGGTTTAAAAATATTTAAGCTTGGTTTTTTTCTTCTCATTTGTAGATTCATCCAATAAAAAACCGCCTAAACAAAATGAGTGTTCAGGCGGCTTTAATTATGAATACAAATAAACCTCCTTATTTTGGGTCTATAAATTTTTCATCCTCTGTGGTTCTTTCAATGTCCAAGGATTCATTATCGGTTGGGCTTTGTTCCATACCCGCAGAATCAGGTTGAAAAAATTCCATAATAGCAGAAGGATTATTGATTTGTTTTGTTATTTCACCTTTAATTACAATAGAGTCCGATAGTGCTTCATCATTCTTTTGAATTATTTTAATCCAATCGTGATCGTCAAATTCATTTGTTTCTTTAATTTCCATTTTCAAAAGCGATTTATTTAATAAATCTCCTACACGCTTATTTAATGCTTTTGCAATTTCAACCCACTGTGTATCGGATACTTTTGTTTTAGAAATATCGATGGCCAAGTATGGCTTATCGGATGCAGTTAAATAAGCATAAGCTTTTTGTCCGCTTCGGTTATTGCTACTGTAAATTAAAGTTACTTGATTTTTTGATCTTGCTATCATCCCCATAAGTTAATTTTAAAAAGTTTTCATCTTTGCTTTTTGTTTTTGCAATTGAGAACGCAATTCATCCATTACTTCTGCTATGGAGGCTTCAAATGAATTGGTAGATTCCTCGGCAAATATTGATTGTCCCGGTACATTTAGGCGTACACCTATATTCTTGCTTTCTTCGGGATTTTGTGTATTCTTCTTTTTGAAATAAACATCTGCACTAACAATAAAGTCAAACTTAGTTTGAAGTTTTTCGATTCTTTCAGTAATAAAAGCTTCTAATCTTTGACTGGCTGCTACGTCGTGATATTGAAAAGTAATGTTCATAAATCTATATTTTTAAGTTATCAAATTTAAAGATACGATAAGGTTTTAAAGCAGTCAAATATTTATGAAAAAAATAGACGTTATTCAGGTTTTTCCTGATTTTTATCAGGGATCACCAAAGAAAGGACAATACCTCCCAATAGCGATATTGTGATAATACCGAGAGACAACCATTCGTTAAATTCAATATGATGAGAAAGAATCATTTTTATTCCCACAAAAGCTAAAATAATTACCAAACTGTAATGTATAAAACGGAATTTATCCAACATCCTCGATATGAGAAAGTACATGGATCTAAGTCCCAGAATCGCAAAAATATTGGAACTAAAAACGATAAAAGGATCCGTAGTAATTGCCAAAATAGCCGGGATACTGTCTAATGCAAAAAGAATATCGGTCAATTCAATTATTATCAACGCCATAAAAAGAGGAGTAGCAGCACGAACTCCCATTCTTCGGATAAAGAATTTATCTCCGTCCATCATATAGGTGATGGGAAATATTTTTTTGACCAATTTAAAAAGTTTCGTCGATTTTGGATCAACCGGTGCATTGTTGCTTTTTAGCATACGATAAGCCGTAAACAAAAGAAAAGCTCCAAAAACATAAATAATCCAATCAAACTTATTGATGAGTGCCACTCCGAATAAAATCATCAAAGCTCGAAAAACTACAGCTCCAATAATTCCCCAGAAAAGGACTTCATGTTGATACTTTGCGGGAATGGCAAAAGATGAGAAAATCACAGCGATAACAAATACATTGTCAATACTCAATGAAAGTTCAACGAAATATCCTGTAATGTATTTAAGAACTGCTTGTTGGGGAGTTAAATCTGTAGGATTGTCGATGATTCCTTCTTTAAAAAGCCAAAAAATAACTCCTGAAAATGAAAGTGCGATTACAAACCAAATAGTAGTCCAAATACTGGCTTCTTTGGTACTTACCACGTGAGCTTTTCTGTGGAAAACTCCTAAATCTAAAGCTAAGAAAATAATAATACAGAGTATAAATAATCCCCAAATAAGCATCAGCAAGAAATTTTTGTGTAAATATAAAACAAAATCAAAAGTTGTTCTATAAGGTTTTGTTAATAGAATCAATGCGTTAAACCTTTTCTAAAAAACGATGTCGCTATGAACTTTCTTTATAATTTCGAAACGAATCAAATTTATATTTATATATATGGTAAAAAAAATAACGCCAACAGAATTTCCCATTGCAGATATCCTTTCCAACCGATGGAGTCCACGCGTTTTTGCAGAAACGCCCATTACAGAAAAAGAAGCCAGAATTTTATTAGAAGCCGGAAGATGGGCTCCGAGTTCGGGAAATATGCAACCGTGGATTATTTTTTGGGGAATTCGCGGTACAGAAATGTACGATCGGATTTTCCAATGTTTGGATGATTACAACCAACAATGGGCGGGTAATTCGCAAATGTTATGGCTCAACGGTTTTAGAAAAAAAATGCCGAATAGAGGTTTAGAAAATTTTCACGCACTTCACGATTTGGGACTTTTTATGGGAAATGTGTTGTATCAAGCTGAATCTATGGACATTGCCGCACATCAAATGGCAGGCGTTTTATATGAAAAAGCACTTGATGAATTTAATATTCCCGATGATTACCACATTGCCACTGCGGTAGCTTTTGGACGATACGGCGGAAATCCGGATAATCTTTCCAAAAAAATGAAAGAACAGGAAGTAGAACCAAATAGAAAAAGAAAACCACAATCTGATTTTGCTTTTAACAGCGATTTCAAATAAAAACTTTACTTATGGACAAAAAGAAAAAACATGCCGATTTCCAGAATGAATACAGACGTTCGTCAAATATTGGAAAAAATAAGGATGAAGATAAATTAAAAACTACAGGCGATGGCGATTTGAAATTGACCCGTGATGAAGAAATGAAAAAAGAGAGAGAAGATAAAAAAATCTCCGAGGTCATGGATGATTTGCTGGACAAAGACAAAAGTCAAAACAAAAAGCATCCGGAATAGTGAGGTATTGATAAAAGAAGTGAATGATTATCTTGATTTGAATACTTTTTATTTTACATAATATAAATTATAGTTCAAACGGTGTGTTTTATTATATCGAAAACATAATGGTGTCATTCATTTATAGTTTGACATTATGTAAAAATTGCTGCTCGTCCAATGCTGATTGTTTGGTGAAAATTAAACGCTTATTTGATGATTATTTTCATACACAATTTTCCATCGCTCAGCCAGTGCCAAACAAAATTTTATTCTTTCAATTCAATATTATCACATTTCAGAAAATTTGTATCAGAAAAGTTTCCACGCCTGCTTGGACAGCTTTTCGCAACAGCTTGAAGTTTCTGTGAGAAAATTTTTATATTATGTAAAATAAATACTCTCAATTATTTCTTTGGTTCTTTCTACACGTTCCGGCTATTTTATCCAAATTATATGTCAGAGCATCCTCCTATTTTGACTATTAAAAAACCTCTTTAAATCATATTTTGAGTGAGAGAAAAATTTCGAGGATTTAGTTACAATGTATCGACCAGCTATAATCGAAAAGTAAAAAATC
>CAZWVT010000012.1:0-41777 GCA_964636665.1 uncultured Flavobacteriaceae bacterium | reverse complement strand
CTTATCAGATTCTTATTAAAACAGCAATCAAATCGTAACCTTGGATTAAATCGAAAAAAGAAAAAATTGGATAAAATTTAATTTCTGAACAGCGTCAATAATTTTCTTACTCCCCAAACCAATAAGAAAGTGATGAGTCCGGCAATCAAACCCAAAACGAGACTCACTAACAATTCAGGAGCGGCTGTTTCAAATTTTTTCAAAAACGGAATGTTGTGTAAAAAAAGTCCGCCGGAAACCAATAAGAGCGCAATAGTTCCTACAACGCTCAATATTCTGATAATCACAGGAAGTGAATTTACCAAGAGCTGCCCGAACCATCCTAAAAATCCTTCTCCTTGGGTTTTTTTAATGAGTTTATATCCTATGTCGTCCATTCGGACAATTAATGCGACTACGCCATAAACACCGACGGTTGCAATGACTGCCACCACAGAAACGGCAGCAATCCGAAGCCACAAATCTTGGTCGAGTACCGTACTTAATGCAATGATGATTATCTCGACAGAAAGAATAAAATCCGTTCGAACTGCGTCGTTAATTTTCAACTTCTCCAGTTCTTTATCTCTTTTTCCTTCTTCGATTGGTCGTATTTCCGGTTTTTGCTGTTTTCGGTGAAATAAAAATTCAATTACCTTTTCTACACCTTCATAAGAAAGGTAGGCTCCTCCGACAATTAATATGACAATTATGGCCGGCGGATAATAAACATTCAATAAAAATACCGCAGGAATGATTATGATTTTATTCAGGAATGAGCCTTTGGTTATGGCCCATAACACGGGAAGTTCTCTTGAAGATACAAAACCCGTGGATTTTTCAGCATTCACTGCCAAATCGTCTCCTAAAATTCCGGCCGTTTTTCGGGTAGCTACTTTTGCGGCAGAAGCCACATCATCCATGAGCGCTCCGATATCGTCCAATAATGCAAAAATTCCTGATGCCATACAGTTTGTTTAACTGTAAATTTATTAAAAAGAACTTTCGCTTTTGGAATTGTGTCTTTATTTTATCAATTATTTGAGAATTAGAAAATCAATTCCTTTACGTACCAATAAATCATCATTAAGCACCAAATCAATTTGAGTCCCGTTCCAAGTAAAAATCCCATAAAAGAACTGTACGCTATTTTTAAAGCACGAGAAAAATCCTGATAGTTTATTAGTAATTCTCCTAACAGTGCACCAACAAATGGACCTAAGATAATCCCGAAAGGACCAAAAAATATTCCGATAATCGCTCCAAAAAATGCGCCTCGCTCTCCAAATTTAGAGCCACCGGTTTTCCGTACGATGAGACTTGGCAATACATAATCCAGCAACACCAACAACAGCGTAATTCCCGCAGTTACAATTAAAAATGTTGTACTGAAATCGATATAACTTGTAAAACCGGCCAACAACAAACCTACCCAAGAAATCGGAGGTCCGGGCAAAACCGGAAGGAAACTTCCCAAAACACCGACAATCAATAACAATCCGGCGATGACAATTAATAAGATATCCACAATCTACAGCATTAAAAACGGGTATGAAATCTGTCTCAAATTGAGTAAAATCTCACACCCGTATGTTTCATTTTTTAAGGAGTGCTTATCTTCTATCCAAAAAAATGGAAATAAAATAAAGCAGTGTTGCCAACGAGCCGATAGCTGCCACCACATAAGTTCTTGCAGCCCATTTTAACGCATCTTTTGATCCTTCATATTCTTGAGGCGTTACAATATTGTTGGTTTTTAACCAGACAAGTGCACGCTTGCTCGCATCAAATTCTACTGGCAAAGTAATAAAAGCAAACAAAGTCGTCATTGCAAAGAGGCCGATTCCTACGGCAAATATCCAACCTCCCATCAACGAACCTGTAGCATACAGAATAAGTCCCGCCATTATTACAAAATTAGACAATCTGCTCGCCACACTTACGGCAGGAACAATAGCAGAACGCATCTTTAACCATCGGTATGCCGTTGCATGCTGAACGGCATGACCACATTCGTGTGCAGCAACTGCCGCCGCAGCTGCATTTCGTTGCATATATACAGGTTCGCTTAAGTTTACAGTCTTTTTTGTAGGATCGTAATGATCGGTTAATTGTCCGCTTACAGAAATTACTTTGACATCATAAATTCCATTATCTGCCAACATTTTTTCGGCAATTTCTTTTCCGCTCATTCCATTTCTCAAATGGATTTTGCTGTATTTCTTAAACTTGGATTTTAATTGATTGCTGACCAACCAGCTAACCAAAAATATAATTCCGGCAAGTAAATAATATCCTGTCATTTTTAAATTTTCATTCTTTAATGTTCATAACATAACCTCCTAACAAAAAACGTGCAAATTAATAAACGATGTTCACAATCTTTCCGGGAACTACGATAACTTTCTTCGGTTTTTTCCCTTCTAAGTAATGTGGCGTTTTTTCATGTGACATTACGGCAGATTCGACAGCCTCTTTTGACATATCCAAAGGCAGTTTTAAAGTGAACCGCATTTTTCCGTTAAATGAAATCGGATATTCTTTTTCATCTTCCGTTAAATATTGCTCGTTAAAAGTCGGATATGTTGCATTTGAAATACTTTCCTGATGGCCCATTTTCTGCCACAATTCTTCTGCAATATGAGGTGCATAAGGAGAAATCAGTATCAACAAAGGCTCCAAAACTTCTCGGGAAGTACTTTTTAAAGCACTCAATTCATTAACCGCTATCATAAAAGTAGAAACCGAGGTATTAAAACTGAAATCCTCTATGTCTTCCTGTACTTTTTTAATGGTTTTGTGCAATACTTTCATCTCGTTTTTGGAGGCAGCTTTATCAGAAACCAAAAAAGTTCCATCGGCAGTGGAGTGATAAAGTTTCCACAGTTTTTTCAAAAATCCGTGAACGCCTGTTATGCCGGCTGTATTCCACGGTTTGGATTGCTCCAAAGGACCTAAAAACATTTCGTACATTCTCAAAGTATCTGCGCCGTATTGCTCGCAAATATCGTCCGGATTTACGACGTTGTATTTGGATTTGGACATTTTTTCGGGTTCGCGTGAAACTTTAAAGTCCCCTCCCGACCTCCCCAAAGGGGAGGAGTTTGGATTATAAACACTTCCGTCTTCTAAGATGAAAATGGCGTCTTTGTATTCTGGTCGCCAATTTTTGAAGGTTTCGATATCCAGATTATTATGTGTATCCACGAATGAAATATCCACATGGATAGGGATTAATGAATTTATATTATCTAACCATTCAACATCAGTGATACCAGCTGTAGAATAATTTTCTAAAATCCGATTTTTTATTTCTAAATATATTTTTGATTCTTTTCTTTCATTAAAAGCCTCACAGATTTTTCTTGATAATAAAAACTTATTTGTTTTGACTTTCTTCGTTTTAGGAATATCTGAATTATCATTTAATTTAACATTTGCACTAAACAAATAAACAAATGCACTCTCTCCCAGAATCATTCCTTGGTTAATCAACTTTTTAAAAGGTTCGTCGACCGATACTAAACCGCGGTCGTGTAAAAACTTCACCCAAAACCGGCTGTACAGCAAATGGCCGGTGGCGTGTTCGCTTCCGCCGATGTACAAATCGACATTTTTCCAATATTCCAACGCTTCGGTTGAGGCAAAAACTTCATCTCTTTTTTCATCTTCCATATATCTAAAAAAATACCAGCTGCTGCCTGCCCATCCCGGCATGGTATTTAATTCCAAAGGAAAAACGTCCTCCCCCTGCCCTTCCAAAGGAGGGGAAACAACCTCATTGTTTTTTTCATCCCAATACCATTTTGTTGCTCTGCCCAAGGGCGGTTCTCCGGTTTCTGTCGGCAAATATTTTTCTACTTCGGGAAGTTGTAGTGGCAAAGCAGCTTCCGGAATCGGGTAAGGAATTCCGTTTTTGTGATATATCGGAAAAGGTTCTCCCCAATAACGCTGACGACTAAAAACCGCGTCTCGCAAACGATAATTTGTTTTTCCTTTTCCAATGCCTTTCGCTTCCATTGCTGAAATAACTTTTTCCATCGCCTCGGCATAGGACAATCCATTTAAAAAATCGCTGTTAATGAGCGTGCTGTTTTCCTTTCCTGAAAAAGCTTCTTCTGAAATATCGACATCTTTAAAAATAGCGGGAATCGGCAAGTTAAAGTGTTTTGCAAAATCATAATCGCGTTGATCTCCGGCAGGAACACTCATTACTGCGCCTGTTCCATAACTTGCCAGAACGTAATCGCCAATCCAAATCGGAATTTGTTGTCCGGTAAAAGGATGTGCCGCATAAGCACCCGTAAAAACGCCCGTTATTTTTTTAACATCCGAAAGTCGGTCGCGTTCGCTTCGTTTTGCCGTGGCTTCAATATAATTTTCAACTGCTTCTTTTTGTTCGTTTGTTGTAATTTCAAGTACTAATTCATGTTCCGGAGCCAAAACCATAAAACTCACTCCAAAAATCGTATCGGGGCGCGTGGTGAAAACCGGGATAGCCCCCCCTCCTTCGGAGGGAGCTGGGGGGAGGACTTCAAATTCGACAATTGCCCCCTTACTTTTTCCAATCCAATTGGTTTGCGAATCTATAAGTGGTTGCGGCCAATCGATTTTGTCTAAATCTTTCAACAACCGATGTGCATAAGCCGTAATCCGCATAATCCACTGTTTCATTTTTTTACGGACAACCGGATAACCGCCGCGTTCTGAAACACCATTTATGACTTCGTCATTTGCCAACACAGTTCCTAATTCGGCACACCAATTTACTTCGGTTTCCGCAAGATATGTCAATCTATATTTCAATAGAATTTCTTGTTGCTTTGGCTCTTCAAAAACATTCCATTCAGATGCTGTAAAATTTGGAGTATCATTATCCGAAGCTGCACGAATATTTGTATTTCCTTCGGTTGAAAACAGCAATTTCAATTCATCGATAGGGCGTGCTTTATCTTGTTCATAA
This sequence comes from uncultured Flavobacteriaceae bacterium, assembly GCA_964636665.1. Classification (GTDB taxonomy): domain Bacteria; phylum Bacteroidota; class Bacteroidia; order Flavobacteriales; family Flavobacteriaceae; genus JAAYLC01. The sequence continues at coordinate 36,835 of CAZWVT010000012.1, read as the reverse complement.
TCGTACCAACTATCAAATAACTGAAGAAAAATCCATTGTGTCCATCGGTAATAATCCGGATCGGAAGTGCGGATTTCTCTGTTCCAATCAAACGAAAATCCGATTTTATCCATTTGTTCGCGATAACGTGCAATATTTACTTCTGTCGTTTTTGCAGGATGTTGCCCGGTTTGGATTGCATATTGTTCGGCAGGCAGTCCAAATGAATCATAGCCCATCGGATGTAAAACATTATAACCGCGATGACGCATATAACGCGCATAAATATCACTCGCTATATATCCGAGCGGATGCCCGACGTGTAATCCTGCTCCCGATGGATAAGGGAACATATCCAGCACGTAAAATTTGGGTTTGTCGCTTTTGTTGGATGCTTTAAAAGTTTTATTCTTCGCCCAGAACTCTTGCCACTTTTTTTCTATTTCGTTATAATTATATTTATCCATTCCTTTGTGCTAAAAAATAATTAGCTGCAAATTTACGTTTATTTGGATAAGTAATCATTCTAGTTAATCGTTTGCAATTAAAAGATTTCTTTAGTTTATTGACAATCTTTGTAGAGAGACTGTCAACAGATACAAAATTACTTGTATTTTTACACCCAAATTTATCGAACATCTTATGAGTTCCTCTTACGAAAGATATCAAAAACGCCGATTGATATCTTCTTATTTTTCAGTTGTCATCAGCATCTCATTAGTGCTTTTTCTATTGGGAACGTTAGGTCTTTTAGTATTAAACTCAAAAAAAGTAGCCGATTATTTTAAAGAGCAAATTGCAGTTTCCATCTTTCTAAAAGATTCTGCGAAACAAGTGGAAATAGACCAATTGCAACAAAGTTTGGCAATGGCGGAATACACCAAAAGTGCAGTTTTTGTGTCAAAAGAAGATGCAGCTGCGGAACATCAGCAAGTTTTGGGAGAAAATTTCATAGAGTATTTAGGCGAAAATCCGCTTCAAAACAGTATAGATGTTCATGTTTTGGCAGACTTTGTCACACCTGATAAAATGGATGAAATCACCTCTGAGATAAAATCTAAAAATTTTGTGGATGATGTAATTTACGACAAACCATTAATTGCTCAATTAACCGAAAACGTTCAACGTATCAGTTTTTGGTTGTTGGTAGTTTCTGGAATCTTTCTATTCATTGCCGTTTTACTCATCAACAGCAGCATCCGTTTGTCTATTTATTCAAAGCGTTTTACTATTAAAACAATGCAAATGGTAGGAGCTACCAAACGTTTTATCCGCCGTCCTTTTGTGTGGAAAAGTGTTCGGTTGGGAATTATCGGAGCAATTATCGCAATGATGGGAATGGGAACCGTTTTGTATTATTTGGATCAAAGCTTTCCGCAGCTCCAATTGTTTTCTGACGAGATACTTTTAGCAGGATTATTTCTTTTTATTCTGCTTATGGGAATTTTTATCACTTGGATTAGTACTTTTATCGCCACCCAACGATTCTTGAATTTGCAGACGGATGATTTATATTATTAATATTTATAGACTATGAATAAAAAACCTAAAAGCCTTCCGGAATCCGAGCAGTCTGCTTTTGTATTCGGTCGTCGAAATTACATATTTATGTTTATAGGAATTGCATTTATTCTTGTAGGTTATCTCCTAATGGCCGGCGGCGGCAGCGACGATCCAAATGTTTACAATCCGGAGATTTACAGTTGGCGGCGAATCCGCTTGGCTCCCACATTAGTACTTCTCGGTTTTGCCATCCAAGTTTATGCTATTTTATTAAATCCTTATTCTAAAGACCTAAATTAGTGGATTATTTAGACGCTATCATCCTTGGAATTGTCCAAGGTTTCACCGAATTTCTTCCCGTTTCCTCCAGTGGTCATTTGGAAATTGGCAAAGCAATTTTAGGCGACACTTCGCTGCCCGAAGAAAGTTTGCTCTTTACTGTTATCGTTCACTTTGCAACTGCACTTAGCACGATTGTAGTTTTTAGAAAAGACATCATTGAAATTATCTCCGGAGTTTTAAAATTCCAATGGAATGAAGAAACACAGTTTACTTTTAAAATTGTTCTCTCTATGTTGCCGGCGGTTATTGTAGCTTTATTTTTTGAAAAGCAATTGGAAGCACTTTTTGATGGACAAATTGCTTTCGTCGGAGCTATGCTTATCGTTACTGCGGTATTGTTATGGTTGGCAGACCGATCCAAAAACACGGGCAAACCTGTTACTATAAAGGATTCTATTATTATAGGAATCTCTCAAGCCGTTGCTTTGCTACCCGGAATCTCACGAAGTGGAGCCACCATTTCTACTTCTGTTCTCTTGGGAAATGACAAAGCAAAAGCTGCGAGGTTTTCATTTTTAATGGTCGTTCCATTAATCCTTGGAAAAATAGCCAAAGATATTCTCAGCAATGACATTTCAACACAAAATAGTAATTTCGCCATTTTAGGTGTAGGATTTATAGCGGCCTTTATTTGCGGTCTTATTGCCTGTACTTGGATGATCTCCCTGGTCAAAAAAAGCAAGCTCAAGTATTTCTCAATCTATTGTATAGTGGTGGGTATTCTTGCTATAATTTTCAGCAATTTCTTATAAATGACCGAAGAAAACTACAAAGAAGGACAACTGATTCTAATCGATAAACCTTTAGAATGGACCTCATTCCAAGTGGTAAATAAGGTTCGATGGCTGATCAAAAAAAAATTCAATCTAAAAAAGCTCAAAGTGGGTCACGCCGGAACACTGGATCCGCTTGCTTCCGGACTGTTGATTATCTGTACCGGAAAATTCACAAAAAAAATTGATGGTTTTCAAGCGCAGGAAAAAGAATATACAGGCACTTTCACATTGGGAGCAACCACGCCCAGCTACGATGCGGAAACTGAAATTGACAAACAGTTTGACCTGTCCGAAATCACTGAAGAAGCTGTTAAAAATAATGTTTCACATTTTATCGGGAAAATTCAACAACAACCACCGGTTTTTTCAGCATTAAAAAAAGACGGCAAACGACTTTATGAATACGCTCGGTTGGGAGAAGAAGTAGAAATTCCATCAAGAGAAATCCATATTTTAGAATTAGAACTTACACGCATTGAGCTTCCCGAAGTCGATTTTCGAGTAGTTTGCAGCAAAGGAACTTACATCCGTTCGTTAGCCCATGATTTTGGAAAAAAGTTGGATAATGGTGCTTATCTTTCAAAACTCAGACGTACTAAAATCGGAAAATTTCACGTTGAAGATGCATTAACTATCGAATATATCGATTCTGTCCTGCGTTAAAAAATATTTAAGTGTCGGATATATAGACAGATAAATATCGATTTTTGTAAGTTAAGTTTAAAATGCATGAATTTTAATTATTCTTATCGCGCTTTTTTAATTACGTTGTTGATTTTTGGAGGATTGGCTATAATTTTTATGAGCATCCGGTTAAAATATTTTCAAAAGGAAAATGAATTAATTTATGAGATAGAAATTGAAACTCCTGAAGCCGAAGAAGATGAAGATACAGAATCTTATCAAAATGATATTACAGAAATAGCGACTAACAAAGCTTTTAATCAAGATGCTGAAATAACCCGTCTAAACCGAGAACAACAAGCGATGCATATAGAAACCAGACGAAAATTAGAAGAAATTGATGAAGCATTATCGCATGAAAATCTCAAAATATGGGGAAACGAACAAACAAATTCAGAGGATTCATTAGATGAACTTGAAAAATCAAATGTGGAAAAAGACGAGTCTGAACATAACATAAACACCACGGTTTTTTACAATCTTCCCGGACGAACATCTTTACGTCTTCCAAATCCGGTTTATACTTGTTCGTCTTCCGGAAAAATAGTTGTTACCATCGAAGTAAACCAATCCGGAATAGTTAGTAATGCAAACTACAATCGTTCAGCTTCAAACAGTTCCAATCAATGTCTTATAGATGCAGCTTTAAGCTATGCGAAACAAGCAATTTTTACAGGAGATACGTCAAAAGGCAATCAATTGGGAACCATTACATTTATTTTCCCCGGACAAAATCAATAGCTTATGAAACGTTGCAGTTGGTGCGGAAACGATGCATTGTACATAAAATATCACGATGAAGAATGGGGCGTTCCCGTAAAAAGTGATGAGGTATTTTTTGAATTTTTGTTATTGGAAAGTTTTCAGGCGGGCTTAAGCTGGATAACCATTCTTAAAAAAAGGGAGAATTTCAGAGCAGCTTTTGATTATTTTGATTACAAGAAAATAGCAACCTATGACGAATCCAAAATAAATTCATTATTGCAAAATGAAGGAATTGTTCGCAATAAATTGAAGATAAAATCAGCGATTACCAATGCCATTGCTTTTATGGAAGTTCAAAAAGAATTCGGCGGTTTCAGTAATTATATTTGGAGTTTCGTCAATGGTAAAACTGTTGTAAACAAATGGAAAACCGACAAAGAAATTCCTGCCCGAACTGATTTGAGCAATACCATCAGTAAAGCCATGAAAAAGCGTGGATTTAAATTTGTCGGCAGCACGATTATTTATGCATTCTTACAAGCTACCGGAATCGTAAACGACCATTTGGAAAGTTGTTTTCGCTACAATGAAGTTTAATTATCTATTTTAAATATTTAAGGAATTCTTGTCTGGAAATTTCAACTGCTCCGAGACTGGCAGTATGCGAATTGTAAACCTGACAATCAATGAGTTTGTAATTGTTTTTCAAAGCATATTGAACTAAAAAATACAAAGCCACTTTTGAAGCATCGCTAACGAAGTTAAACATGCTTTCTCCGCAAAATATTTTTTTGTCTTTTAAATCTATTCCGTACAATCCGCCAACGAGCGATTCATTTTCCCAAACCTCAACTGAAACTGCCATATTGTTTAAATGCAAATGATTATAAGCTTCAATCATTCCCGGAGTGATCCACGTTCCGTTCTGTCCTTTTCTCACCGTCGAAGCACAAGCCTGAATTACTTTATCAAAACACGTATTAAAAGTAACAGAAAAACGACCGGAACGAATTGTCTTCTTCAGACTTTTGGAAACTTTAAATTGCTCGGGAAACAATACCATTCTCGGGTCGGGACTCCACCACAAAATAGGTTTCCCTTCATTATACCAAGGAAAAACCCCCGAGTTATAAGCATTTAATAATCGGTCATAAGACAAATCCCCGCCAATGGCAAGCAATCCGTCTTCCATTGCTTGATTCGGGTCGGGAAAGGCTGCGTTTTCCGACAACCACATTTTGGATGTATGTTAAAACTTAAATATTAAAAAGGAAGATCGTCGTGTTCGTCTTCATTAAAATTATCGGTAGATTCGAAAGGTTCAATCGGCGGCATTGGCGGAATATTTTGATCCGGTGCGGCTTGAGCCAAGTTTTCAATACGCCATCCTTGAATGCTGTTGAAATATTTAGTTTCTCCCTGTGGATTTACCCATTCTCTTCCGCGAATATTGATACTGATTTTTACATCCTGACCCACCTGAAAATTATTGAGCAAATCTGTTTTATCCTGAATAAATTCTATTAAAACCGTTTGAGGATATTGTTCTTCCGTAATAAGCACCATTTCGCGCTTTCGAAAACCGTTGTTTCCATAAGTTTTCGTCTGGTCAATAAGTTTTATTTTTCCTTGTAATTCCATTTTTTAAATCTTTTTTCGTCTGTGTGTACTCTCTTATTTTTCTTCTAATTTGATTTCTTTTGCCATCAACACATTCCATGCTGTTGCTATTTTTCCGTCACACAATAATTCTTGTGCGCATCGATGAACTTCTTCTGCCGTTGCTTCTTCTATAAATTGAGCTTGTGTTTTATCTTCCAAAAAGGCTATTATTGTTTCATAGGCAGGAAGTTTTTCAACATTTGCCAACATTCCCAAGTCATTTCCTGTCAACACCCGGCTGTTTCTAATGTTTTCCGGCAATTGATCAATCCCGATTCCAATGGTTGTCAGTGGTTTCGGCACGGTAAACAATCCGTTTTTTGCACGTGAATACCAATTGCCTCCCAAACGCGACACAGTGTCGATTTTAAAAGGATCGATGGTGCCGTTTTCATCCAGAATTTCTTCTTTTATATGAAAAAGCACTACTTCGCAAATCACTAAGTTTCCCGCTCCTCCATTACTTCCGAGTTCGATGATATCTCTTACGACACATTCCATCTGTACAGGAGCTTCTGCCACACGAGGCGGACGAATTTTCTCCGAAGGTGTTTCAGTAAATCCGGCTTTTACAAATTCATTGACTTTTTCTTCATAATCCGTAGATGCCAACGAAACTTGTTGTACCATATCATAATTTACGATATTTATAACTACTTCTTTTACCTTTTTCAGATTTTCATAGGTATGTTTTGTGGTGTTATCACGTCCTCGTCTTGCCGGAGAAAACACAACAATCGGAGGATTTGCACTAAAAACATTAAAAAAACTGAAAGGTGCCAAATTCACATTGCCCTCTGAATCGGCAGTACTTGCAAAAGCAATTGGACGTGGAGATACAGCTCCCAATAAATGGGCATGAACCTCTCTTGTCGAAATATCTTTAGGTGAAACTGTTATCATAAATGCAAAGGTATCAAAGATTATGGCTTGATAAAATGTCAATTGCACAATATTTATCATCTTTGTGTGTTGGTCTAACTAACCGATAATTACATTTCGGCAATAACGAAGGGCTTCTTTATGCTACGCAACCGCACTTACATCAGATGGGCTTTTATTTTAGCTTCGCTTTTCATCATCAGTTTGATTTTGTGGAATACTTATAATTTCTTTAATCATTTAAAAGAAAGCGAACGCGTCAAAATGGAAATTTGGGCGGAAGCTTATCAAGAAGTATTAAACAACAACAACCCGGATTCCAATATCAGTGGATTGGCTTTAACTGTTATTCACAGCAATACAACCACTCCGATGATACTTCACACCATAAAGGAAGACATTTATACCGAACGCAATATTCCCGAAAAATATTTTGACACACCCGAAAAAAAAGCAAAACTCGTTGCAAAATTTTCTTCGGAATACACACCGATTGAAATTTATAGCGGTGATATATTAATGCAAGTGATGTATTATGGAAACTCACCAATTATCAATAAATTAAAATATTATCCGGCACTGCTCATCCTTATTCTTTTTTTGTTTGTATTGGCAATTTACTTGTTTTACAAAACCTCCAAAAGTGCCGAACAAAACAAACTTTGGGCAGGAATGGCAAAAGAAACGGCACATCAAATCGGGACACCGCTTTCTTCATTGTTGGGTTGGATAGAAATATTAAAATCAGAAAATGTCAATTCGGAATACGTCAATGAGATAGAAAAAGATGTACAACGTTTAGAGACCATCACAAATCGGTTTTCACAAATTGGGTCGCTTCCGATATTGGAACGAAAAGATTTGGTTGCAGAAACAAAAAACACCTTTGACTACTTACAAAAACGCACCTCGAAACTAATTACCTTTAAATTTGATTTTCCTTCGCATCCGGTTTATGTTTATTTAAATTCTGAATTGTTGAGTTGGACCATTGAGAATCTTGTCAAAAATGGAATTGATGCGATGAAGGGAAAAGGAACGCTTGCAGTAAAAATCGTGGAGCAAAGCAAATTTATTTCCATTCAGGTTACTGATGAAGGTAAAGGATTGACAAATGCTGAGCTAAAGCAAATTTTCTCTCCCGGATTTACTACCAAAAAACGCGGATGGGGATTGGGATTGTCTCTTGCCAAGCGTATCATCGAGGATTATCACAACGGCAGAATACGAGTGGTCAGGAGCATTCCAAACCATGGAACAACCATGGAATTATCCTTCCGAATAAGTCGAAGTAAAAGCAATTAAAGCTATAAGTTTAAAATTATGATTTGTAGTTGTCAGAAATGGTAGCTGCCAATTCTGAAAATTCTTGTGGGGCAAGAGAAACTTTTGAAGAAAAATCCATATCCGACATCTGATTTAGCGGAATCAAATGTACATGAACATGAGGAACTTCCAATCCGACAACTGCCATTCCAACGCGTTTGCAAGAAACAGTTTTTTCCAGTGCAATGGCAACTTTTCTGGAAAATTCCATCAATGAAAGATAATGCGCTTCTTCCATGTCAAAAATTTTATCAATTTCTGTTTTGGGAACGCATAACGTATGACCTTTTGCATTGGGATTGATATCGAGAAAAGCGATAAAATTCTCATCTTCTGCAACTTTATATGCAGGGATTTCGCCATTGATAATTTTAGTGAAAATTGACGCCATAAATTTAATCTCTTGAGATTTCCAGAATTTCAAATTTAAGCAATCCGTTGGGAACTTGTATTTCGGCAACTTCGCCTTCTTTTTTTCCCAACAAACCTTTTCCGATTGGAGAATCTACAGAAATTTTACCTGATTTTAAATCGGCTTCACTTTGCGCCACCAATTTATATTTCATTTCTGCCCCGTTGGTCTGATTTTTAATTTTTACGGTAGAATGCACCAGCACTTTGGATAAATCCAATTGTGACTCGTCTATTATTCTTGCATTGGCAACAACTTCTTCCAGTTTTGAAATTTTTAATTCCAACATTCCCTGAGCCTCTTTTGCGGCATCATATTCCGCATTTTCGCTCAAATCTCCTTTGTCACGAGCTTCGGCAATTGCATTGGAAGCGCGGGGTCTTTCTACATCACGAAGAAAATCCAACTCATCTTTAAGTTTTTTTAATCCTTCAGCCGTGTAATATGATATTTTACTCATAACTTCATTATTTAATAGCGACACATAATAATAAATTGTATAATACGACAAAATCCCGACACGTATGGACGGGACTTACGTAAAACTGAAAAATCCCATTATCGAACGGGATTCTCAAACAAATATACAAAAAATATTAATTGCTTTACATTTTATTGTAATTTAGATTTTAAAATAACTGTTATGAGAATTTTTTCGCTTCTTGTCTTCTTTTCTATTCTATTTAGCTCATGTTCAAAAGACAAGGAAAAATTAAACCAAAATCCTTACCTCACCAATCCGATAGTAAATCTCAATTTAAACTTAAATTTACCTGAATACAATTCCCTGAAATTTCCGGGAAATTATGTCATTGCACCTCAGGGAATCAAGGGAATTATAGTTTATGCCGTCAGTGAAAGTCAGTATTGGGCTTTTGACTTAACCGACCCGAATCACGTTCCCAACGATTGTTCGAGCATGGAAATTGACGGTATCATCGCCAGCTGTCCTTGCACAACCGATTCAAACCAATACAATATCGTAAATTTCGGACAACACATGACAAACCCCGATACGCATTACCCGATGCAACAATACAGAGCAATGCGTAACGGAGATTATGTAACTGTTACCAATTAAAATTTAACGGTAACACCTATCAGAAAATTAATGGTTGCTTGTGGAAAATATCCCGCGCCTTCAATTGTTCTAACAACTCCGGGCGTACTGAAATCATCATCGTAAGTGTAATAATAACCGTTGGAAATGTATTTGACATTAAATATGTTGTTTACCAAAGCCGAGAATTGAATTTCTCTTGCCCAACGCATCTGATTCCAACGATAACTGATATTAAAATCGTTTATAAAATAACTATCCAATTTTGATTTCCCACTGTCGGTATTTCCCATATATTGTTCGCCGACATATTTTGAGAGAAGCCCCAATTGCAAGTTTTCTGCAGCTTCAAATAAAAGCATGTTTCCGGCAATGACAGCAGGTGAAAATGAAATATTCGTCTTTCCTAAATTCACGAGTTCTCCGTCTATAGAAGTAACAAAATCTACATTTTTATTCTCACTGAGCGTAACACTTGGAATGGTTCGCCAATTTTGTCCCAATCGAATATCTGCATCAACTTCCAAGCCAAGTCTGTAACTATTTCCGCTGTTTGTTCTAATCGGACGTCCGGTGTCTGTCAATTCTCCTGTCAAAACGAGTTGGTCTTCATAATGCATATAATACACATTGGCATTTATCCGAAACCCGCGACGCGGATTCCAACGCCATCCCAATTCAAAATCATCCAATTTTTCAGGAGTTGAAATGCCTTCTCTAAAATCGGTACGAGACGGCTCTCGATGCGCTCTTCCGTAGGATAAATACATTTGGTTGGCAGGATTAAATTTATAAGAAACCCCGGCTTTTGGATTAAAAAACGAGAAATCTTCATCCCAAATCATTTCTACCAAATCAGATGTGAATCCCGAGGTTTTGTAATTTATAAACCTTCCTTGAAGATCTCCAAACAGTGTAAGTTTTTCATCAATATTATAAGTCCATTTTGAAAACACCGTGAATTCCGTCTTTTTAGAATCGCCTTCGTAATAACGGTCTCTTATTTCCGAATCTGAAGCGTATCTTGCCCAAATAATTTCACCGTAATGATCGCCTTCATACATTCCGTAATAAATTCCTGAATTTACTTCCAAATTTCCTTTTCGATACTGCACGTTTGCATTTCCGGCATAAAAATGATTGTCCAACCATCTTCTTCTGATTAAATCGGTTTGCTGAATCGTATCGGCTCCAAATACCAAAGGATTTAATCCGTAATTTCCAAAACGTTCATCTTCTCTGTACTGTTCAAAATAACCCAATCCGCGGGTGTAATTCAACGATAAATTTGAAGTCCAATTCTCATTTAAACGCTGAGTCCAAAGCAATTGATAATGCATTTGCTCGTAGTGGTCGATTTCATTGTCGTAAAACTGAATTTGGCCGTTTTCATCAGTGTACATTCCCGATGGATTAAAAGTCCGGTTGTTTTCCAGAACGTCCAAATCCTCGATTCCGTTCCACGCTTGATAGGTTTTTTGTTTTCCTCCGAATGTCAATAATCGGATTAAGGTATTGTCTTTTTCAAAAGAACCTTGCAGGTAATATGAAAATAAATCAGAAAATGCGCGGTCTACATATCCGTCGGATTTAATAGTAGAAATTCTACCGTTAAACTCAAAATAATCTGAGATTCTTCCTGTTCCGAATTTTAAATTATGCTTATAAGTGTTGTAACTTCCCACGGTATTGCTAATTTCGGTAAAAGGATTTTCATAGCGTTCATCGGTCAGAATATTGATACTCGCACCAAATGCTCCCGACCCGTTAGTAGAAGTTCCAACGCCGCGTTGCAACTGTAGATTTTTCACGGAAGATGTTAAATCCGGCAGGTTTACCCAAATGGTGCTGTGACTTTCCGAATCGTTATAAGGAATGCCGTTCAGCGTTACATTAATTCGCGTGGCATCACTTCCTCTTACGCGCAACGATGCATAACCGACTCCCGCTCCGGCATCGGTAGTAGTAACTACAGACGGCATATAATTCATCATCAAAGGAAGTTCTTGTCCTAAATTTCGGGATTCGAAATCTTCTTTTTCAAGGTTGGAATGCGTTACGGGTGCGTCATCTTTCACGCGGACAGAACGCAATAACACTTCCTCCAACATTTCAATTTTTAAGGTGTCTTGAACCTGGTTGGGTTCTTGTGCATAGGCGTTAGTTATTAAAAACAAACTAACTACAGCGATAAATAACTTATTCATTCGTATAAAATTTTGATACGAATAAAAGGGGCGTTATTCTTTGGTTATTAATTGATTTAATAAAAAAACCCTATAATACTGCTGCAGTCAATATTAAAGGGGGTTTTATTTTATGTATTCCCTTGGCAGCATTACCTGCCCAGGTTCAATGGGTATAATCTCAGCCAAAACCGATGATCTTGGCACCCCTTTGAGATATTTCCGGCAAAGGTACTAACTTTTTTACGCTAAAAAAAGTACCTTCGAAGTTTAAAACCCTACATATTTATAGGAAAATGCACAATTTAAAAAATCGGTTTACCGTAAAAATCCTTCTCGGATACCTGACATTGGGAATAATAGCCGCAGTAGTTGGAAGTTTTCTTTTTTCGGAAATTAAAAATTACTCTGAAGAAATTAAACCTATCGATGAAAAAAAATTGGTAGAAACAGGAACGCTTATTAATCTACTTTATAAAACCGACCGATTTTCACGGCTTGCTTTATTGACTGAAAACGATGAGGATTACGAATTATACACTTTGAATAACGATTCACTTTTTCAAAAAATTGAAGAACTAAAACTCATTACTTCCAATTCATTTCAACGGAAACAATTAGATAGTATTAAATCACTTTTAGAAGCTAAAAACCAAAATTTGGAGCAACTCCGAATCTTGCGATTGACCAATCAAAAAGAGACGTCGTTAGATGACATTATGAACGAAGTTCGGAAATTGGAAGCTTCCGTTGGTTTTGCTTCGGTCGAATCTATGGTTCGGGAACCGTGGAAACTGACGTCTCGCGAACGACGAATCTGGCAATCTTATGCAGATTATCTGAACAGCAGCAAAGAACGAGATACGGTTACTGTAAAATCAAAAGTGGTAGATTCTATGCTTATTGCAAGCAGGTATATCGTAGCCGAAGCAAAAAAAGAAAATTCCCGTATTCGCGAATCGCTCAGACAAAAGGAGAACGAACTCATCCGAAATGATTTGGATATTTCCGAGCGTTTGCGGATAATCATTGCGGGTTTTGATGCGGAAATCAAAAAAAGTGCAGAAATTCAAACCCAAAATCGTGCGGAAGCATTAGAAAAAACCGGACAAATCTTGAAGTTTGCCGCAGTTTTAGGAATCATGACTGTCTTGATTTTTTCTTATTTTGTTTTAGCCGATTTTTTTAAAGTCGAACGCTATAAAAAATACCTGGAAGACTCTAAAAAATATGTAGAATCGCTTCTAAAAAGCAGAGAACAACTCATTTCAACCGTTAGTCACGATTTAAACACGCCTTTAAATACCATTTCGGGCTATTCAGAACTTTTAGACGAAACCCCACTTTCCCCCAAACAACAGAATTACGTCAATCAGATTAAAACAAGTACTGTTTTTATTTCAGGATTGGTAAATGATTTGTTGGATTTTTCAAAATTGGAAGCAAATCAGATTATTTTAGAAAAACACTCTTTTTTATTAGATAAACTAATAATTGACACCGGAGAAGCTGTGAAACAAGCCTATAAAAAACCCGGAGTAGATTTAAAGATTTCCATCGACAAACCAATTGAGAATCAATTTTTTGAAAGTGATCCATTGCGAATCAGGCAAATATTGAACAACCTGTTGAGCAATGCTTTTAAATTTACCAATACAGGAAAGATTTTCATAGCTGTAAAAACGTTACAAACCAACGACGGTATTTCGCAGGTTCAAATTGTAGTTGAAGACACCGGGATTGGTATTTCTAAAGAAAAACAAGGAGCTATTTTTGAGGAATTTAAACAAGCTGATGAAAGTATTTTATCTCGTTTTGGAGGTAGTGGATTGGGGCTGACTATCACTAAAAAACTAACCGAACTCCTGAAAGGGAACATTCGTGTAGAAAGTGAATTGAATAAGGGAAGTCGTTTTATTGTCACACTTCCGTTGCGACAGGTTGAGAAATCAGCCAACGAAATCTCTAAAAAAACCGAACATCAAACAATTTATAAAAAAGGAGTCATTATTGACGACGATTCCGGAATGCGTTCGTTATTGGTAGCATCATTAAAGAAGCGAGGAATTTCTTGTTATTCCTTTCCAAATTATACTGAATTTAAAAAACGCGACGAAACAGAAATCCTCAACTATGATTTTATTTTAACTGACATTCAAATGCCTGAAATTGACGGATTTGGAGTTTTGAGTGAATTACATAACAATCAAATACGCTCTTACAAAAATCAAAACGTTTTTGCAATGACAGGCAATCAGCAATATGAAAAAGCGTATTTCTTAAAAAAAGGATTTGCAGCGATTTTAAAAAAACCTTTCCCTCCTAAAAAATTATGGAATTTATTAGAGGAGTTGTACGGATATTCAAATGAATCTGAAGTTGAAATCGATATAAAAAAGACTTCTTCCATCTATAATTTGGACTTACTTTACTCTTTTGTAGGTGAAGATGAAAAAATAAAGGAAATCATTTTAGAATTGCAACATCAGACAAATAGCGATTTAGAATTTTTGGAAACAGTTTGGAAAGCTGAAAAGTTTTCTGTTATTCAAAATACGGTTCATCGGATGTTGACGATGTATCGGCAAATTTGTGCTTGCGAAGTAATTCCCATCCTCGAAAAAATTGAAAATGCTACCGATTTTCAAGAAATCAAATACGATTTACAAGCATTAAAAGAGGCTTTGAACAAACTTTGGTCTGAATTAAATTTCAACACCAAAGAACAAGATATCCCTACAACTTGATTCCGTATTGTGCCATTTTATTATATAGTGTTTTTCGAGTAATGTTCAATAGTTTGGCGGCTTTGGTCTTGTTGTTTGAAGTTTCGCGCAACGCATTTACAATAAGTTGTTTTTCGTTTTTTTCTTTTGAAAAATCAAACCAATCATTTTCCACTTGCGGCGGATTCAAAACTTCTTTCGGAATTACTTCCGGTGGAATTTCTGCCCCTTGCGTCAATAATACGGAACGTTTGACAACATTTTTAAGTTCTCGTAAATTTCCCGGCCAATTATAATTTTTAAAAGCATCCATTACGGTGTCGGAAAGTTTTAAAACATTTTTATTTAAATTTTGATTGGCTTCATCCAGAAAATATTCTACAAAAAGGAAAAGATCTTCAAGTCTGTGCCGGAGCGGCGGAATTTCGATTGAAAATTCGTTTAATCGATGATATAAATCTTCTCGAAACTTTCCTTGAGAAACTGCTTCGCTTAAATTTTCATTGGTGGCGGCTATGATTCGCACATCAACTTCAATTTCAACATTACTTCCAACAGGTTTAATTTTCCGTTCTTGAAGGACACGCAACAGTTGAATCTGATTTTCATAGGACAAATTTCCTATCTCATCCAAAAATAGCGTGCCGCTGTCTGCAGCCTCAAAATGTCCTTTTTTATCATTAATGGCGCCCGTAAAACTTCCTTTGACATGTCCGAAAAACTCACTTGCGGCAATTTCATTTGGAATCGCACCGCAATCCACGGCGACAAAAGGTTGGTTTTTTCGGTCGCTGTAGTCGTGAATTGCACGCGCAGCAACTTCCTTGCCCGTTCCGCTTTCTCCTTCAATCAACACGTTCATATTGGTGGGACCTACCAACTGCAAATAATCATTAATTTTTTTAGAAATAGCACTTTTGCCGGTGACAAAGGCTTTTTGAACACTTTTCTTTTCTTGGGGAATAGCAGTTTGCCGAAATGTGATTTCTTGGCTTACTTTATCGGATTCATCAATGACCATTAACAATTCTTCAGGCCTGAAGGGTTTTGAAATGTAATCTAAAGCTCCTTTTTTTATAGCTTTTACTGCCGTACTTACATCAGCATAGCCGGTCATTAATATAACTTTCAAATCAGGCTGTAGTTGGTGTCCGAAATGAAGTAAATCCAAACCCGAATCATCAGGCAATTTTAAATCGGTAATCAGAAAATCGAAATCTTGGTTTTTTAAAACTTGCCTTGCTTCTTCACCCGTAGTGGAAAGAACGATACGATAGCCTTTTTTCTCTAAAAAAGTGCCCAGCATTTTCCCAAACATGACATCATCTTCTACTATGTGGATTCTAACCGCCATACATATCTCTATATATCTAAAATCCGTAAAAATAAAGACTATTCCGCAGGCAATATTTAAAAATTTCATAAAAAAAGACATCCCACTTCGGAATGTCTTTGAGATTCTATCTTATGATTTTCAGAATTAGTGAGTTATCGGTTGTTTGTCATGCAATTCTTTACCGGTTTCATCGACTAAAATGGTTTTCACCACATTATCTCTCCCCATTACTTCCAATTGATAAACGCCTTGCGCATTTCTACTTGCTTTTTGAATTCTTGAGTTTTTATACTTTTCACTTACAAAATTCTTGACCGGAACTGGGACTTTGACAGGATCTACAACAACTTGCTGTTCTAAATTTGTAGTGCCGGGAGCTTGCTTAATTGGCGTATTGTTCTGGGTGGACAATGTTGGTTTCTTTTGCTGTTGCAATTCTTTGGATTGGGCGTTCATCGCTACCATTGCTCCAAAAACAAAGGCGATTGATAAAATTATTTTTCTCATAATTAAGATTCTTTTTTAAGTTTTTAAAACGTTTATTCTTACTTGAAAGATATTAAATATTTTTATATTATCTGACATCTTTAAAAACGATAGAGAAATAATCACGCCAACTTATAAACACCGGAATATCAACACACAACAAGTGCGCAATTAATATTGAAAATGTAAAAAAAATACACAGTGTATTCCATTTTTCACACTTCCGGAGGACGCCGGTTCTTCTTTTTTAATGCGTGTTGTTTTTTGAGTTTTAATCGCTTTTCAATGACTCCGGCAGGAATTTTTGTCTTTCTTCTCTTTTTTGGTTTCTTGAGATTTGAAATTATTAAGTCCAATACCCTTTCAATTCCCAATGCTTTATTTTTATGCTGACTTCTCGTTGTATCAGATTGAATCCTTATAATGCCTTCCGAGGAAATTCTGGAAGCCAATTTTTTCAAAAGCATTTCTTTTTCAGATTCGGACAATACTTGAGAATCCTGAATATTAAAAGCAACTTCGATTTTACTCGCTGTTTTATTTACATGCTGCCCACCTGCTCCACTGCTGCGAACCGCTTTAAATTGTAACTCTTTTATTAATTCGTCAACATTCATTTTGCCTGATGAGCTTTATTCAACAAGTCGTTTACTGTTTTAACAGGATTGAAAGTCATCAGCGGAACTTCTACAAAAACAGTATTCCATTTTGCCATTGCTCCATTCCAAAGTCCGGGAAGTTCCAATGCTTTAATAGGTTGTCCTTGATGTGATTTTTCTGTTATGAACCCTGTTTCCGGATCTGTAAATTCAGATAAATCAAATTTATTTCCACGATAATCTTTTACAGCACAAACCACATCTACAGGATTAAAATGAGTTGCTTTTTCTACCAATTCTTTTTGTTGTGGATTGTTTTGATTTATTTGAGACATTTCCACAATTTGATACGATGAACTGCCGTCCGGATGCGCTACCAAAAAGGGACCGCCTCCGGGAGCTCCTGTATTCTCTACTACACCGCAAACTCGGAGCGGTCTGTTTAATAAAACGATTAACGAATTTCGTGAAGAAGGCACTTCCGAAAGTTGCAATTCTTTCTTGATAAATGCTCGTGCTTTTTCGACAATTTTATCGTTTTCTTTTTCTGCAAGTTGTCTTAATAAGGAGAAAACTTCTTCTTGAATTTTTAATAGTTTTCCTGCAAGCATTTTTTTGTAAAACCCGATTTTATCAGCTGTTTTTTTATGAGCTACATTGTCTATGTTTTTGATAAAAATAAGGTCGGCATTAATTTCATTGAGATTTTCCAAAAGCGCTCCGTGGCCGGCAGGACGAAAAAGAAATTTACCATTTTCATCGACAAACGGTTGATTATCCAAAGTAACTGCTACCGTATCGGTAGTTTCTTTTTGGAAAGAATAGTGCACATCAAAAGTAACCTGAGAAGTTTCTTCCAAAGATTTTCTAATTTCTTCAAAACGCTGTCGAAACTTTTCTTCATGTTGCGGCGAAACTGTGAAATGCACTTTTGATATCCCTTTTGAAACCGAATATTTCAGACTTTCATACAATTGTTCGTCAAAAGCAGTAAGATATCCTTTGTTTTCTTTGTGAAATGGGATTAATCCTTTTGGAGTATTGCTAAAATTCAACCCTTTTTCATCGAGCATTTCCCAAACGTATTCATAATACTGTTTGCCTATTGATGCTTCTGAATCGTTTTTGTTCAACCGATGCATTATCAAATTATGAAAAGGGAATAGTTTCCGAGATTCAAAAAACGATTTCAAGTTTTTATTTTCCGGTTGGGATAAAAACACATCAATATCTGTATTTTCCGGATTGTAATTTTCTAAAAATTGGTGTAAAAATTTGAACATTCTCGTTGCAGCACCGGAAGCAGGAATAAATTTTACGACCTCTATATTGTCAATTAGATTTTCATAATAATCTACGTATAGCTTTTGTTCTTCATCCGTAAGTTGATGGATTCCTCTTTCTACCGATGCAGGTTCTATAATTTCAACAAAAGGAATTCCATTTCTAAAAATTTCAAGTTGTTTTTCAATATCAATGGTCATTTGATTGTTCATTTCTTAATTAGTTAGCAGTTGTTGGTTTATAAATTTATCTATTACTGTTATTGCTTTTTGCAAACGTTCCTGACGATTGCCTTCTATAATAAAGTATCTAAATCCATTTTTCTTTAATTCATTTTCAAATAGTTTAAACATATTTTCCCGGTCGAACGGTCTGTCACGCAAAAAATCCGGTTCCCATGGAACATCAATAGCTGTCAGCAAATAAATTTTATTTTTATTTCTCGAAATATTATTTAGAATAAAATCGGGAACAAATCCATCGTAATAATATTCAGAATAGACCTTTAGTTCCAGCAAGTTTGTATCACAAATTAAAAGTTTCTCAGCCTGACTTGCTTTTTTATCTTCCCATCCCAATTGTCCTTTTGCAATTGGAATCAAATCCTCTTGCGAAATCATTGTTTTATCTCGTTTCCATTTTTCTTCCAAATACTTACGCATATATTCCGGAACCCAATTAGTTTTGTAATATTCGGCTAAATCTTTGGCTAAAGTTGTTTTTCCGGTAGATTCCGGACCGTAGATGACTACTTTCAGGAGTTGAGAAGTGTCGTTTCCGGTTTGTATGTTAGTTTTTTCCACGCTTTATATCCGTAAATTGAGATAATGACAAATAAGATGAATTGAAAAGAAGTAAATACCAGTCCTTTGTAAAAATACAATGGAATTGAAATGAGATTTCCAACAAGCAGGAAAATCCAATTTTCAATTTTCTTTTTTGCCAACAACCACATAGCCACAAAGAAAATGGCGGTTGTCAACGCATCTACATAAGCTGTCCAGTCTTTCCATTTGTCAAAAACTTGATAAATAATAAATATAAAAATCAAGGTTCCCACAAAAATAGCAGAAGCTATGGGAACTTCTTTTTTCTGCATTGTCGTGATTGGGGTATAATGGGTCTCATCGACCTTTCGAGTCCAGAAATACCAACCGTAAATACTCATGGAAAAATAGTAGGCATTAATTATCAAATCGCCCAATAGGCTGTAAACAGCAAGTAAATAGACAAAAATTGCCGTGCTGATAATACCCGTAGGATAAATCAATATGTTGTTTAATTTAGAAAACCACGCGCTGACGATTCCAAAAAAAATTGCGGTCAGTTCCAGAATAACGATGGTTTTTGGAACTCCGTCATATTGTGAAAACAGCCAATCAATAATCTGGTTCATAATTGCTTCTGTCGCCCTTAACTATTTTCATGTAAATCAGTCCGCGATCCACTGCATCGAGTGCTGTCTCGATTTCGGTGGTAAGTACTTTCATAACCGCGCCATATTCTCCGAAAACTTGGGTACTTAAAGCATTTTCTTTTACAACCAAACCAGAATTTCTAAGTTTTTTGATGAGGTTAATTATCGCAGAATCATAATCATCTTGTAAGGGTGAAAGTGTGAGTTCTACTGAAATCTTCATAATAATTATTTTGAATTTATAACAAAGGTAAGTCTTTTAAAGAGTAAAGCTTGTCTTGATAAGTGAAGCTTTAATTCAATAAAACTTAATTTTCAAAAGCAGTTCCCATTACTACAATGTCTGCTCCCGATTGAAAAGCCCGATTTCGTTGGTCTTCTGTTTTTATTCCGCCTCCTACTATCAAGGGAATTTTAACGTGTTTTTTTACTTTCGAGATTATTTCATGGCTTATGGGAATCGTTGCACCGCTTCCGGCTTCAAGATAAAGTATTTTTGCGCCCATATAAACACCCGCCAAAGCCGTATGTAAAATCTTATCGATTTCATTCTGTCTGATGGGTTGTGTGTTGGTAATTCTTGCTACTGAAGAATGATTTCCGCCATCTATCAGTAAGTAGGCAGTCGGGATTACTTCTAAATTCATTCTCTTTAATCTTTCAGCTCCTTTTATTTGCTGATTGATTAAGTACTCCGGATTATTGCCCGATAAAAGAGATAGAAATAAAACGGCATCTGCAATTTCCGTAAGCTGAGAATAATTGCCTGGAAATAAAATCACCGGAATGTGAGTTTTATTTTTTAACGCTTTGACCGTTTTTTCAATTTGCAAATCATTATCTGCACTTCCGCCGACAAAAAGCAACGAAGTTTCTTGAGGAATTTTATTTAAAAAAACAGCAGTTTGCGAAGAATCAAATTTTTCAGGATCAACTAAAACGGCTAAAATTTTTTGATTTTTATTTATAAAATGACAAAGTTCATTGTATAGTGAAGTTTTCATACTTTTTGATTGAAAGCATAAGCACAGGTAAAACCGTCAAATTCAAAAAAATGAACATCGTAAGTAGCATTTCTGTTGCCATAAACAACTTTTGCGGTCGTTTGCTTGTCGTCCATATCAAAATCTGCCACATCGATATGCCTTAAAAAACTTACTCCGCGTTCGGCAAAACTTTTATAGAGCGATTCTTTGGCACACCATACGATGGTCAATTTGCGAATCAGCGCATCGTCATTGGCTAGTGTTCGGTATTCTTCCAATGGCGTGAATTTATGGGCAATTCGGATGATTTTTGAGCGTTGTTTTTCGATATCGATTCCAACGGTTCTGTCAGATATAATAATTGCTGCAAATTCATAAGAATGTGTGATGGAAATAAACTTGCCGTCATTCAAATGAGGTTTCCCGTTTTCATCATAATGCAAATCAAAATCCGAATATCCTTCAATTTCAAGCAATTTTCGAATGCTTAAAAATCCGCATTTGTGGATATCGCTTTTCATTCCTTGAACACGCAAATTGCATTTTTCTGTAAGCACTACATTTTCTGACAATTCCTCGAAAGATTCTTCTATCTTCCAAATGAGTACTTTAGTTTTTGAATCGAGAATTATTGTACGGTAAACAGGCATCTAAAATGAATAGAAATATGTATTTTTGCACTTTGGTTTTTTGATAAAAACATTCAAAGATAACCAATTACAATTAGTATAATAAATTTAAAAGTATCGAAATTCTATGTCAACAAAAACAGCTCCTTATGTAGCATACAAAGTAAAGGATATCTCATTAGCAGATTGGGGAAGAAAAGAAATTGAACTTGCGGAAGCTGAAATGCCCGGATTGATGGCATTGCGTAAAGAATTCGGCGAATCAAAACCTCTGAAAGGCGCGCGTATTGCAGGTTGTCTGCATATGACAATTCAAACTGCCGTTCTTATTGAAACATTAGTAGAATTGGGTGCGGATGTCACTTGGAGCTCTTGCAATATATTTTCAACGCAAGACCACGCAGCAGCAGCTATTGCAGCAGCGGGAATTCCCGTTTATGCCTGGAAAGGAATGACGGAAGAAGAATTTGACTGGTGTATTGAGCAAACCTTGTTTTTTGGTGAAAAACGAGAGCCTTTAAACATGATTTTAGATGATGGTGGCGATTTGACCAATATGGTTTTGGATCGTTATCCGGAACTTACCGATGGAATCAGAGGAATTTCCGAAGAAACCACAACGGGAGTTTTAAGACTTTACGAACGAATGAAAAAAGGAACACTTCCGATGCCTGCCATCAACGTAAACGACAGTGTTACCAAAAGTAAATTTGACAACAAATACGGATGCCGCGAAAGTGCTGTGGATGCAGTGCGTCGTGCTACCGATGTTATGCTTGCCGGAAAACGCGTAGTCGTTTGTGGTTACGGAGACGTTGGAAAAGGTACCGCTGCTTCTTTCCGCGGTGCAGGGAGTATCGTTACCATTACTGAAATTGATCCGATTTGCGCATTGCAAGCAGCAATGGACGGTTATGAAGTAAAACGCTTGGAAAGTGTTGTAGAAACAGCCGACGTCTTTATTACCGCTACCGGAAATAAAGACATCATTCGTGGAGAGCATTTTGAAAAAATGAAAGACAAAGCCATCGTTTGCAATATCGGTCATTTTGATAATGAAATCGAAGTGTCTTGGTTGAATAACAACCACGGAAAAACGAAAGTGGAAATCAAACCTCAAGTTGATAAATACACGGTCAACGGGAAAGATATTATTCTTCTTGCAGAAGGACGTTTGGTAAATTTAGGATGTGCAACCGGACATCCGAGTTTTGTAATGAGTAACAGTTTTACCAATCAAACCTTGGCTCAAATTGAACTTTGGAATCATACCGACAAGTACGAGAACAAAGTTTATACGCTTCCGAAACATTTGGATGAGAAAGTAGCTCAACTTCATTTAGAAAAAATTGGTGTTGAATTGACTGAACTTAGAAATGAGCAAGCAGCATATATTGGAGTTTCTGTAGAAGGACCATTTAAACCGGATTATTACAGATATTGATAATTCAACTAAATATATTAAAAAAGCAGCTTTTTCGGCTGCTTTTTTAGTTTATATAATATTGTGCATTATCCTGACTTCATCATTGACCCCCCTAATAAAATGCCAAAAAAAATATAATTTAGAAGAAGTAAAAGCTTTTTTTTAGAAAAGTGCGGAAGTCAGAAGAGACTTGTTTTTTTTGATTCTTACCAAAGATACACTTTCCCAATTTTAAAATGAATCCCTTATTCTGATATTTTTCTTTTCGGCAAACCGACTTTTATTTTCCTCAAAATAAAAAACGCTGCTTTTTTCAAAGCAGCGTTTTTTGTAAAATACATTCTTCTTAGCTTTTATGCTTCTGCATGCGGAACAACAGAGACATAGCTTTTATTATCTTTCTTCTTAGTAAACTTTACCAAGCCGTCCACTTTTGCGTGAAGGGTGTGATCTTTTCCACCATATACGTTCTCACCCGGATGGTGTTTGTTTCCTCTTTGTCTAACGATGATATTTCCTGCAACAACAGCTTGTCCTCCGAAAACTTTTACACCAAGGCGTTTCGATTCGGAATCGCGACCGTTTTTGGAACTACCAACTCCTTTTTTGTGAGCCATTTTATCTTAGTTTAAATTGTTTATTTTATTCTTCTTTCGTTTTAGAAGATTCTTTTTTAGAACCATTCGGAAGTTCAATTCCTTCTATTACGATTTGGGAAAGAAACTGACGGTGTCCGTTTTTAACACGATAACCTTTTCTTCTTTTCTTTTTGAAGACAATAACTTTATCTCCTTTCAGGTGTTTTAAAACTTTTGCACTTACAAGTGCACCTTCTATAGCCGGGGCGCCAACAGTAATATTTGATTCGTCATTAACCAAAAGGACATTGTCAAATGAAACAGATGCTCCTTCTTCTTCAGGCAAACGATGAACGAATATTTTTTGGTCTTTTGCAACTTTAAATTGCTGCCCTGCTATCTCTACAATTGCGAACATAGCGATTCGATTAAATAAATGATTATACTTTTCTTTCCCATCGAAATACATGAAAATATTCCTAAGGGGTTGCAAATATAATACATAGCCAACAAACTACCAAAATGAATTCAATTATTATCGGAAAGTATGTTTTTCTCCTTCTTTAGTATTCCACGATGTTTTTAATAATTGCATAATAGTCAAAGTAAGCACCAATGTTGTTGCGGCTCCCATCGTTAAAATTGCGATTACAAGCATCGAAGTACTCAAGCTTTCTTCCATATTCCAACGCTCCATCATCGCTCGGGGAAATTCCGGATCAAGTTGAAACATATAAATCGCCATAAAAACAGTTAAAAGTACAGTTGCCACAGAACCTGAAGTAATTCCGGCAGCAAAACCAACTTCGTAATTCCTTTGTGAAGCATTTTCCTGAACAGCCCGAATGGTATAATAAATTCCCAATCCGAAAATAAGTCCGTTTACCGCACTTAATACTACATATTCATGCAAATTGACAAGTCGTATTAATAAAAAATAACCGATTAGTACAGCTCCTATCCAAAATCCATATTTTACTGAAATTGATTTCATAAGATTGATTTTATAGTGAAAAATGAGTAACAATTTCGAAAATACAATTTTTTATGACAGTGTTTTTTGTATTTAAGAAAAGTTTATAGTAGAAAACATGAGTTTTTGATAGAATTTTTGACAAAACTAACCCTTGTCAATTTCGGAATCAATATTATTTATAAATTTGTCAAAATCTTTAATTTAAGAATATAATCAGAATCAATGAGAAAAATAACCCTCACTGCATTGCTTGTCTTATCAACTTTGATTAGCGTCCAAGCACAACACGTAACATTTGAGGAATACGACTTGGCGAACGGGCTTCGTGTCATTCTTCATCAAGACAATTCAGCTCCAGTGGTCATAACTTCGGTTATGTATCATGTAGGAGCAAAAAATGAAACGCCGGGAAGATCCGGTTTTGCTCATTTTTTTGAACACCTTCTTTTTGAAGGAACAGAAAATATAACGCGTGGAAGTTGGTTTGAAATTGTTTCAGCACACGGAGGAACCAACAACGCCAACACCTCTGACGACCGCACCTATTATTACGAAATTTTCCCATCAAACAATGTAGAACTCGGTCTTTGGATGGAAAGCGAGCGCATGCTACATCCGATTATCAACCAAATCGGCGTGGACACTCAAAATGAAGTAGTAAAAGAAGAAAAACGTCTTCGCGTGGACAATCAGCCTTACGGACAGATTCTAAAAGCCGTCAAGGAAAATTTGTTTAAAAATCATCCTTATCGATGGACAACCATTGGTGAAATGGAAGATTTGGATGCCGCAACTTTGGATGAGTTTTTAGAGTTTTTCAAAAGATTCTACGGTCCGAACAATGCCACCTTGGTAGTTGCGGGCGATATTGACAAACCGAAAGTAAAAAAAATGATTCAGGATTATTTTGGATCTATTCCGAGAGGTCAAGAAGTGGTTCAACCAAATATTCAGGAAGACCCAATTACTTCCGAAATAAAAGCTACTTGGTACGATCCCAACATTCAGGTTCCCATGCTTCTTCATGCCTATCGAACACCTTCAATGAAAGAGCGCGATGCTTATGTACTTGATATGATTTCTACTTTGGTAAGCCAAGGAAAAAGTTCGAGACTTCACAAACGACTCGTCGATGAGAAGAAAATAGCGCTTCAAGTAGGCGCCATTAATTTCAGTCAGGAAGATTACGGAAGCTATATTACGCTTGCACTTCCGATGGGAGATGTTTCATTGGAAACATTGACACAAGAGATTGATGCAGAAATGAATCGGCTAAAAACCGAACTCATATCAGAGCGCGAATATGAAAAACTGCAAAATATTTATCGCAATAATTTTGTTCGTTCCAATTCGTCAATAGAAGGAATTGCACATTCTTTAGCAACGTACTCCACATTATACGGAAACACCAACTTGATTAATACGGAACTTGAAATTTATAAATCCATAACACGTGAAGAAATTCGGGAAGTAGCTAAAAAATACCTTAATTCCAACCAGCGTCTGGTTCTTGATTATCTTCCTAAAAACGACAATTAAAATCAATTTGAAATACAAAACGATGAAAAAATATATTTCTTTATTTATTCTGGGATTATTTGCTTTTTCAAGTGCCACAGCGCAAATTGACCGAAGCAAACAGCCCCAGCCGGGTCCGGCACCAACTGTTAATCTCTCCGAACCACGAACTTTTACAATGGAGAACGGAATGACGGTACTTATCGTCGAGGACAACAAACTTCCTTCCGTTCGTTTTCAATTGCTAATTGACAATCCTATTCACGCTTCCGGAGATAAAACCGGAGTTGAGAGTTTGTTCTCAGCTATGATGGGAAATGGAACAACCACTATCAGCAAAGACGATTTTAATGAGGAAATCGATTATATGGGTGTTTCTATCTTTTTTGGAAATGAAAGTGCTTATGCGCAAGGATTGTCTGACTTTACACAACGCATCATCGAATTGATGTCGGATGCGATTATCAATCCACTTTTTACTCAAGAAGAGTTTGAAAAAGAAAAAGCCAAACTTATTGAAAGTTTAAGACTAAGCGAACGAGATGTTCCCGCAATTGCAAGACGCGTTCAAGATGCTTTGGTTTACGGCTCCCGACATCCGAAAGGAGAATTTACAACCATTGAGAAAGTTGAAAAACTAACCTTAAACGATGTAAAACAGTACTACAACAACTTTTACAATCCTAACAATGCTTATTTGGTAATTGTCGGTGATGTTGATTATACTCGGGCAAGATATCTGATTTCGGAAAATTTCACTAACTGGGAAAAGAAAAATCTACCTTCGGTTTCCTACTCCGATCCTCAAGATGTACAATACACGCAAATTAATTTTATAGACATGCCGAATGCGGTTCAGTCTGAAATTGCGGTAATGAATCTTGTAGATTTAAAAATGAGTCATCCGGATTATTTTCCTGTGCTTGTTGCCAATCGCATTTTAGGTGGAGACTTCAACAGTTTTCTAAACATGAACCTCCGGGAAAAACACGGTTGGACTTATGGTGCCCGATCTTCAATTCCTGCCGACAAATACGTTTCGAGTTTTAGCGCAGTAACGCAGGTAAGAAATGCGGTAACTGACAGTGCCGTTGTTGAAATATTAAAAGAAATAAGAAACATTCGCGAGAAAAAAGTTACTCCGGCAGAACTCAATCGTGTAAAAGCAAAATATACCGGAGATTTTGTTTTAGCATTAGAACGTCCGGAAACCGTAGCAAACTATGCACTTCGGATAAAAACACAAAATCTTTCTAATGATTTCTATGAAAATTTCCTCAGAAAAATAAATGCGGTTACTGCTGAAGATGTGATGCGTGTAGCCAAAAAATATTTTAAAGAAGACAATTTGCGAATTGTGATTGTAGGTAAAGGTTCAGAAGTTTTAGACGGGTTAAAGTCTTTGAAAAATATAAACGGAAGGCCCATCCCGGTAATGTATTTTGACCGATTTGCCAACAGCACTTCCGAACCGGTATTTAACCAAGCTATAGAATCGGGAGTTACAGCAAAAACCGTCCTCGATAAATATATTGATGCCATTGGCGGAAGAAAAGCCGTAGAAGGAGTCAAAACAATGGAAATGGAAGCTGTGGCAGAAGTTCAAGGCATGCAACTGAGCATGAAAACTGTAAACACTGCCAAAAGACAATCATTGATGACGCTTTCTATGGGCGAAATGGTTATTCAAAAAGAAGTTTTTGACGGTGAAAAAGGGTATCAAATGGCGCAAGGCGTACGTACAGATTTGGGAGAAGAAGAAATTAAAGATGCCAAAGCAAATGCACATCCTTTTAAAGAATTGTTCCCTGAAAATGCAACCTTAGTTCGCAGTGAAGATGTTGACGGAAAACCTGCTTATGTAATTACTTTTGGCGACGGGAAAACTGAAAACTATTACGACAAGGAATCCGGGTTGTTAATCCAAGCTGTAACATCGTTTGAGATGATGGGACAAAACCTTCAATCTATCATTACTTTCGATGATTATAAAACAATCGACGGTATTAAAATTCCTTTTAAAATGGAACAAAGTGTCGGTCCGCAAACATTAAAAATTACCGTTCAGAATATTGAATTAAACAACGCTGTTTCTGACGACCTTTTTAAATAACATCAT
This sequence comes from uncultured Flavobacteriaceae bacterium, assembly GCA_964636665.1. Classification (GTDB taxonomy): domain Bacteria; phylum Bacteroidota; class Bacteroidia; order Flavobacteriales; family Flavobacteriaceae; genus JAAYLC01. Next base: position 9,238 of record CAZWVT010000012.1, on the reverse strand, counting down.
CTAATACAAAATGAAAAAACCGTCTTATTCCAATTTCGAGTAAGACGGTTTTTTTATTTATAATACTTTAAGCATACAATTAAATTTTCTTCATTCCTTCAGCAGCGAATTTTTCACAAAGCGCCAGTGTTTCTTTCACATCTTCCATAGTTGTCCTCGGATTGATTAAACACATTCGGAGTACAACCTGATTATTTAAAATAGTCGTTACCAACAATGCTTCTTTTGAATCCACCACTTTTTCCGAAATGTATTGGTTTAATTTGTCCAATTGATCTTCCGTCATTCCGCTGTCAATAGGATGGAATCTGAAGCTGATTACTGCCAAAGTTGCCGGAGAAACTACTTCCCAAGTCGGGCTTTGTCTTAAATGTTCTTCAACCTTTTCGGCAAGTTTTATATTATAAGTTATGGCATCTCTAAACTCATCGAGACCGAAAGTTTTTAAAGACATATAGAATTTCAACGCTCGGAAACGTCTTGTCAATTCGATTCCGTGGTCGTAAAAATTAATTTCCGACGTATTGCCTTCAATATCGCGAAGGTATTCCGGTTTTTCCGTAAAAGTTCCTTTCAGCCAATGGTGATTCCGAACCAACAAACATCCGAGTTCATAAGGTTGAAACAGCCATTTATGAGGATCGATGGTCAGCGAATCTGCTTTTTCAATCCCTTTTAACAACGGTTTTCCTGAGGGCGAAAGAATGGCAAATCCACCATAAGCACCATCGATATGAAACCAAATATCTTCTTTTTTACACACTTCTGCCAATTCATTTAAAGGATCGACTGTTCCCGTATTGGTAGTTCCGGCAGTAGCTATTAAGCAAAATGGGTAAAATCCTTCCAAACGATCTTTGGCAATTGCATTTTTCAATTTAATCATAGAGAATTTAAATTCGCCGTCGGTAGGAATAATCCGAATTTGTTCTTTTTTAAATCCAAGCATGCGAATTGCTTTGATATTCGAGGAATGCGCCTGGTCTGAAAGATAAATTATCGCTTTATCGTAATTATCTCCACATTTGACATTTCTTGCAGTTATCAGCGCGGTCAAATTTGCCATGGAGCCTCCGCTTGTAAAAATTCCGCCTCCTCTTTTTTGGGGGAATCCAAAGATACGAAGCAGCCAATTCATCGAATTTATTTCCATTGCGGCAGCAGCCGGTGAAGCTTGCCAGCCGCCTGAAAAAATATTAAATCCCGCTGCAAGCGCATCTGCCATTGCGCTGATAAAGTTTGAAGGTCCCGGCACAAAAGAATAAGATTTCGGATGCGAAACGATGTTGCTGTTGGTCATAATGTTATTGACCACAAAATCCAAAACCTGCTCCGGATTTGTAGCGTCTGCCGGAGGTTCTTTTAAAAAAAGTTGCTCCATTTCTTTTCGAGTTCCGGAAACTACAGGCAGCTTTTCATTTTGAGTTACAAAATGTGCGACAATTGCATCAATTACTTTGTAGCCGTAAGCTCTCATTTCTTCTTCCGTCAATTCTAAAGTTGCGGTGTTTTTCATTGTAATTTATTCTTTTTTAGCGATGCAAAATTACTGTTTTTAGAGCGAGTTATAATTGATAATAATCTATTAAAAAAGCCTTCATCCAAAATGATTGAATCAAGGCTTTAAATCAGTAAGAAACAGATTCTTATTCTACTATCAGTTTTTTTGTTACTCGCACGTTGTTGTTTGAAAATTTCACAACGTACAAGCCGGAATTCAAATTAATAGTGACTGAATTTTCTCCGTCATTGATGTTTTGAGATAAGACCAAACGTCCGCCCATATCATAGATTTGCATCATTTCAAAATCGGCTGCATTGTTAAAATGGATGGTTTCTGATACCGGATTCGGATAAAATGAAAAATCCTCTACTGCAAAAGTTTTTGTATTCAAGAGACTGCAAATAAATGGGTCAAAAGTTACTTCTCCTAAAGTCGGATCGTCAAAAGCGTGAAAAATAACATCTTCCACATCATCTGTTGTGCTTAATTGTCCTTCTATCCAACAGTTGTTTAATGCCATAATCGGAAAAGAAGAATTGTTATAAAGCGCGTAAACTTCTCCGTTGTTTCCGTTGTCTGCAAAAATATTTCCTCCGGGATTTCCGTTGTTGTCTCCCAAATTAATCAATGAGTTAATTACGGTAATTCCCCATAAGTTTTCTCTGAATTCGTTTCCGTAAACCTGCACCGGATTTCCTCCTGCGCCGGAGCTTAGAGAAATTCCGCTTCCGCCTTGCATTGGTAAATTTTGTGTGTTGTTTGCCTCAATAATATTGTCAAATATCTTTGCATCATCCGAAGGACCGATAATTGTAATTCCATATCGATTTTCAGCAATTACATTATCAGAAATCTCAGTGTGTAATGCGCCTCCGACTAAATTGGCAACAGCTATTCCACCTGCCATATCAGTAGCAGTACTCCCAAGAATGATGTTTTGCTTAATTATTGTGGGGACATCAGTACGCGTAGCTCCCAAATTGATTTGAGGTCGATTGGAGTTTTCCAAGTTATTATCCAATAAAATATTGTCAAAAATATAAGGTGAAACCGCTGAATTTGCTGCCGAACCGACTGCGGGAATTTGATTGTTCATAAAAACGTTGTGCTGAATTACAGGAATCCCGCGAGAAAGTTGGATTACTGCACTCGTGGTAGCTCCTCCGCCCACAATATTTTCAAAAACGCTATCTTCCAACAAAAAATCTTCGGTAAGAACCCGCAATCCGCCTCCGTATTCAAAAACCGAATTGCGGATTGTAATATCGGAACCTTCTTCAAAACGGAATCCGCTGTATGGAAGTGTTTCATCCAAAGCAGTGAAAATCACATTTTGAGAATCGACAATAAAGATTCCTTCAATCGTAAACAAAATATCTTCTTCCATCAGTACTTGAATATCTGTATTTATTAAAAGCGTATCAGATACTGCTATGGTAATGTTTTCATGAATTGTGAAATCATCTTGATTAACCGTGATTGTAGTAGGACTTGCCATAGAAATATCTGTCAAGCTCAAGGTTGTTCCCGTTCCCGGCGATGTGTATTGCGCCAACGCCAAGTTACTCATTAAGAGCAATGTAAGTAATGTGTAAATCTTTTTCATAATGTTTTTTTTATTGATGTAATACAAAAGTAAAAATTAACACAGCAAACTTCGATAAAAGCCTGTTGAATTATTCCTAAAAAAATAGATTCAAATCTAATATTAGGTCAAAAAAATTCTCTTTAATTTTATTTTCACAAAAAGAAAAGCGTTTTACTGCCGATTCTCGTACCTTCGCTCAGAAACGGAATCATTTAAAAATGAAATTCGCTTATTTATTCTTTTTTTTATTCACAACAGCACTTTGCGGTCAAGAATTGGTTTTGACGAAAACCCATGCTTTAAATGCGGATCGTTTTATCGGCATCGATCAATACGGGCACGTTTATTTTCTAAAAAATCGGATGCTCCACAAACAAGGCGTTGATGGAAATTTTGTGTTTAACGATTTGCAATTGGGGCGCATCACTTCTGTAGATATTATCAATCCGCTAAAAATTGTGGTTTTCTTTCAGGATACAAATACGGTGGTTTTATTGGACAATAAATTGAATGAGATTCAGCGCATAAATTTTAATATGACTTCGCCATTTATAAATATTGGAGCTGCAACTACCGCCGGGAACAACAGTTTGTGGATATTTAATTTAGACACCCAACAACTGGAACTTTACAACTATACGATGCGTTCAAAGAATACCGTTTCCCAACCGATTTCGGGGCAGCTGCTTTCCTTGGTGAGCAATTTTAATTATTGCTATGTTCTAACTCCTCATAAATTAAGGGCATATAATGTTTACGGCAGTTTTTTAAATGAAATTGAAGTTGCAGATTACGATGCTGTAAAACAAGAAAATGCAAATATCATTTTACGCAAATCCGATTCTCTTTATCTTATTGTAGATTTCGCCTTACACAAAACAAAAACACCTTCTGAGGCAATTCCCTTGCAAATGCCGCAGTTGAACATTAAAGATTTCTATCTGTCCGAAGAATTGCTTTATATTTACGACGGAAAACAATTACATACGTTTAAACTTACACTTCCTAATAAAAATTAATCATGCACGTTGCTATTGCCGGAAATATCGGTTCGGGAAAAACCACGCTTACAGGATTGCTTTCAAAACATTACAAATGGGAACCGCATTATGAAGATGTGGATGACAATCCGTATTTAGATGATTTTTACAATCAGATGGAACGTTGGTCTTTTAATCTTCAAATATATTTTTTGAACAGCCGTTTTCGTCAAATCATCGAAATACGGGAAAAGAATAAAAACATCATTCAAGATCGGACTATTTACGAAGATGCTTATATTTTCGCTCCGAATTTGCACGCTATGGGACTGATGTCCAATCGCGATTTCCAGAATTACAGTTCGTTGTTTGAATTGATGGAAAAGGTCACCGAATCGCCCGATTTATTGATTTACCTGCGCAGTACGGTTCCAAATCTTGTCAAACAAATATACCAACGCGGTCGCGAATACGAAGCTTCCATCAGCATTGATTATTTAAGCAAATTAAACGAGCGTTATGAGGCTTGGATACAGGAATACGACAAAGGGAAACTGTTAATTGTGGATGTGGACACGATAGACTTTGTAAACAATCCCGAACATTTGGGAGAAGTCATCAATCGTGTTGATGCAGAATTGCATGGGCTTTTTGGGTAATTTTTAAAAATGCCAATTTTCAGGCCATAACCACATCAACAACAATCCTACAACAATAGCTACCGAAAAAGTAACTGCCACCAAGTTTGCCAATTTTCGGCTTCCCATCATATATGCCAATACGATTTTAAAGGCAAAATTGGAAAGCACTCCCGTCATTATCAACCGCCAACCCAACTCTGTTGCCATTCCTGATTTTATGGATTGCGCCAAAGAAAGCGTAATGGCATCTTTTTTTGCCAATCCTCCGATAATCGACAATAGATAAAGTCCTTCATCTCCGAAAGTGTCTTCAACAAAGGCCACAGCCAAGAGAATTACGGCGTATAAAATTCCAAAAACCAACGAACTTTTTAGCTGCGCCGGATTTTTAGGTTCCGGCACTTCATTTTCACTTGCTTCTTTGGAAATGAAATAGAAGTAAAATAAGGAAGTAATCGACATAAAGACAAACAATACTACGAACGGCAAAATGAGTTTTGGCAATTTTTCGGGCGTGACGATGGCAATTTCAATGATTACCCGAATGATAGAAACGGTTACCGATACATAAATTACAAATGATGATATTTTGGCAAATCCCTTATTTTGAGCGGCTGTTCGGGCGTAACTTATTACCGTTGCCGTACTGCTGATAATGCCTCCAAATATTCCGTTGGAAATCATTCCTGCTTGTTTGCCGACCCATTTATAAACAAAATATCCCAGAATACTGATGCCGACAATGAGCGTGACCATCAACCAGATTTGACGTGGATTCAGCACCTCATAAGGACCGTAAGTTTCGTTTGGCAAAATGGGGAGGATCACCAATGAAACCCCGACAAATGTCATAATCGCTTCAAAATCCTTCGACTTTAAACGTTCTATCATCCGATGAAGCACATCTTTGACGTAAAGCACAATCGCCAAAGTTCCGCCCACAATCACTCCTATTATTTGGTCGCCTATGACCAAATACGCACCGATGGCAAACATCAGCAACACAGCCATTTCCGTGGTTTGTCCGGCCGTGGGATTGTCGTCGCGAGAAGCAATAATTTTATTGGCAGTGATTAAAAAAGCAGCAATAGCGAGAATAAAAACAGGAAGAATAAACTGATTTTCAAAAGCACGAGAGAGAAATCCCGCCATTGTTCCCAGAATGGCGATAAGCGTAAAAGTACGTACTCCTGCAGTTTCGTGATTGGTTTTTTCACGTTGTAAACCGACCAAAAGTCCCAATCCGAAAGAAATTCCAAGGGTGATTAAATCGTCATAATTCATAAAACTGTTGCTGTGAAACTCTATTTAAATCAATGAGAAAAGATATAAAAATCTGCTTTCAGTTTGTCATTTGCCACTGATATTTAGGATTAATTTAAAGATTTCCTTTTTTATTTCAATCATAAGATTATTTTGCCTTTGCTTATTTTTTTACGAATAATTTAAATTTCAAAATTTCCGATTGTCCGGGAATTTCGACGAGCAGCCAATAAAAATCGGCTTCTTTGGCTATTACTTGGTAACTATATCTATCTCCTTCTCTGTTGTAATTTTGTCTTCCGGCATTGTTGCTTTCGATAAATTTCAGCTCAAATCTTGTTTTGTCAATCCAACTGTAGTGTGATTTTGAATAGGTTCCGTCAGCATAAGTATCTATCCAGTATTTTTTATTTGTTTCCACTTCTGTTCTTTCGCCGCTGTATTCCAAATAATAAAATGAGGTGTGTTCTTTAAAAAAATCGATTTCTTCATCGGTTATCGTCACTTCCGGTCTTTCGTAAAGACGTTCCCAATTTTCATTTTCAACAGGCAATCCGTCCATTAAATATGCTCTGTAATGCTCACACCGTCTTTGAAACCTGTAGAAGAGTTCATTTATTTTTTCTTCTTGTTCTGCTTCCGGGAACCGACTCAAATATTCATAAATAAATTTTTGATTCAGAATTTCAAAACGAATATCGTCTTTTAAATTTTCGTTTAATTTAAAGTCGGCACACATATCATCGATCATATTGTCTAAGGTGTCATTCTCATTTTGCGAGAACAAAACGGTCGATGACATTATCAGCAGGGTAAATAACAGATTTTTCATTTTTTTTATTTTTTAAAATCAATAGGCAATTGTTTCCATTCACTAAAATAACAATTAACCAAGTATAAATTCTCGTAATGCAATCTAAATCCTTTTTGACATTAAGTGATTATACAGTATCATTGAATGAAATACGCCATATATATGTTATGCATACGTTATACATACGCTATACCTATTACGTAAACACAAGATTACCATTAAGTTAGCTCTCATCTGAAAACAGTGTGGAAATGGTTCGCTAAAAGAGTGTTTTTCTTATTTTAAATACACTACCGAAAAAACAATAAATCAAGTATTGAAGAAAAAAAATGATAATAAACCCATTCTGAAGTTAGTAAATTTTTATTGTTATTCAATTGATTATTAATCTTGTATCCATTTTCAAACGTTTACAAACGACAGTAAACACGTAGTTACCGACTAACTGAAAATGAGCGTCTTATGTTTGTCTTGTCAAATTAAATGATTTGATAGCATCAATTGTTAAACCTTAAAATTAATTATTATGAATGCACTTAGAAACAAAGTACAGTTGATTGGAAGATTGGGACAAGAGCCCGAAATCGTAACGTTTCCAAACGGAGGCAAAATCGCCAAATTTTCTTTAGCTACCGATGACAGCTATAAAGACAAAGACGGCATAAAGGTGGAACGCACCTATTGGCACAATATTGTTGTGAACGGCGGTCTGGTTAAAGTTGTGGAAGATTACATCCACAAAGGTCAGGAAATCGCTGTTGAAGGCAAACTTACAAACAGATCGTGGGAAGACAAAGATGGAAATAAAAGGTACATCACGGAAATCTACTGTCAGGAACTACTCATGTTCAGTAAGTAGTTTTGGAAATACCGCTTAGCCATTTTTATAGCTCGCTGCGCTCATATTCCGAATATTCAGAACCCCTTGAATATATGAAATTTAAGGGGTTTTTAGTTTAAAATCACATTCGGGCTGCAAGGCTCATATTTCTATCATTCCCCGAAATCCTCTTGCCGCATAATAAGATTCCGCGCCGTTATGATAAGTAAAAACGCGTCCGTACCGGAAATCTCCAAACAAAGCACCTCCCAATTTTCGAACTTCGTCAGGAGTTTTTATCCAGCTGGATGTTTTAGTATCCACTTGCTCCACAGATTGTAATTGCGCATATTGTCTTTCGTCCAACAATTGGATTTTCATTTTCTCTGCCATACTAACAGCGCTATCAACAGGTTTGTGTTTTTTTCTGGATTTCAACGCTTCCGTATCGTAACATAAACTCCGCCTGCCTTTTGGACTTTCTTTTGAACAATCTATGAAAAAAATCTTTTCGGCTGAATTTGAGAAAGTGACAACATCAGGTGCTCCTCCCGTTTCTTCCATTTGAAGTAACGACCATAATTTATCAGTGTTGCCGACTAATCGCTTTTCCACTTCTTCCCATTTAAGATGTGCGTGTCTAGGTTTATTTTCTTCGAAACGCTTTTTTAAAGTCGCTAACAAATTCGCTGTTTCAGATGCTGATATTTTATGTTTCATTATACTAACATTTAGAAGGTATCAATGATGCATAAAAATATCACTTTTCTTACAGAAATTAATTTACGAATCTGAAATAATTAATCAAATTCATGAATTGTAATATAAATATGCTGTCCTTGAGGAATTGAAACAGCAGCAGTATCATCGTTTTTAAATTTAATTCGAATGTTAGAGACTCCTTCTAATTTAGTCCACGATATATCAAGCGATTCAGGAAAAAATTCTGAAATGGTAGCAACAATAGTCGCTCTAAAAGTATAGGGTTGCTGATCAAGTGGAATAGGTATTGTTAAAATTTGACTTGAATTGCCTCCCACAGAAATGTCCTGTGGAATTTCATAAGAAAAGGAAATAACATTTCTGCTGACGGTTCCTCGTTGTCCAAATTTAAAACGTCCGTTTACGTCCAACCGCGCAACAGGTTCCTTTGTTCCTATTCCGACCATTAATGGAGTTTCATCTACATCCCCTTTTCGAACTTCACCAAGAATAATCGTGTTTTCCTGATCGGCAACTGCACCAATTCCCAATGCAAAAGAATTTACTGCCAAGGCTTCCGAATTAGGACCCAATGCAAACGACTTATACGAGTTTGCCAAGGTATAAGGACCGATTGCAACAGCACTGGAATCTGTTGCTTTTGCTCCTCCTCCAATTGCAAGGGATTCTTTTCCGACAGATTCTGCCAAATGACCAATTCCGGTAGCATTATAACCATCTGCCTTTGCTTCGGTTCCTACTGCAGTTCCAAATTCTCCCCACGCATGACTGTAGGTTCCAATTGAAATATTGTGCTCATAAGTAGAAACAGCACCATGACCTAAGGCAATAGCACGAGGCGCTGCCAAAGCAGTTTCTCCTAAAGCCATTCCTCCATCCGTTTGGAAATTTGCCATCACCGAATT
>CAZWVT010000011.1:0-43887 GCA_964636665.1 uncultured Flavobacteriaceae bacterium | reverse complement strand
CAAATTTAAAAATAAAAATTTGATATAAATAATTCTTTATATATTTACCTGATTAAACCTTTTTCATTAACTCTCTGAACCTAAAAACCATGCTTATGTTTAAAAAACTATCTCTCTCATTAGGAGCTTTATTAGTTGCCTCTGTTGGAGTATCTCAAACTATAGTTCCGACGACACCTCAGAATCGAAATGTAGTCTTGGAAGAATTTACCGGTATCAATTGTGTATACTGTCCTTCAGGTCATGCAATTGCACAAGCCATTCAGGATGCAAATCCCGACCGCGTGTCTTTAATCAATATCCACACGGGAACTTATGCCAATCCTTCAGGAAACCAGCCGGATTTTCGAACGCAGTGGGGAAGTGCCATTTTGAATCAATCTTATACCGGACGGATCGGTTTTCCCAGTGGAACCGTTAACCGACATGTTTTTACGGGAAATAATACGATATTAGATCGCGGACAATGGACTGCTGCTTCAAATCAAATACTAAATATGCCTTCTTATGTGAATGTCGGTGTTGAAGCGACATTGGATATCAATACGCGGGAACTTGTGGTCAATGTAGAAGTTTATTACACCGGAGACAGCCCGGAAACTACAAACAGGCTGAATGTAGCCTTGCTTCAGAACAATACCAAAGGACCACAAACCGGAGGCGGACAAGGAAATAACTACAACCATATGCATCGGTTGGTTGATTTATTGACCGGACAATGGGGAGAAGTGATTCAAACCACAACGACCGGCACTTTTGTAGATAAAACATACACTTATACCATTCCTGCGGATTACCGAAATGTGGATGCCGTTCTCAGAGATATGGAAATTGTGGCATTTGTGAGTGAAACCCGACAAGAAATCATGACCGGTAGCAGAGCGTTTCCAAATTATACTGGTTTAACGATAACAAACGATGCACAATTGATTTCCATCGAACCGATTGACCCGACTTGTTCAGATGAACTTAGTCCGGTAATTAAAGTCTCCAACGAAGGAATGAATCCGATAACTACATTGGAAATTGATTATAGTATTAACGGTCAGTCGCATACCTATACTTGGACCGGAAATATTACCACCTATCAAACTGAAACTATTGTGTTGCCAAGTACTCCTTTTAATTTACAAGCAAACAACACATTAAATATATCCCTCCCGAACGATGAAGACAACACCAACAATACCGCTTCTACAGATTTTGAAGAAGCTCCCGAAGGAACAAGCAGTATTTATCTGTATTTCACACCGGATCAATACGCCAATGAGTTCAGTTGGAGAATCACAGATTCCCAAAATAATACGATTGCAAACGGTGCCGGATATCCACCAAGGACTGTTACAAGAGAAAAAGTAAACCTGCCTGCCGCCGGCTGTTATACGATGACTATCAACGATTCTTTTGGTGACGGAGGTACGCGTGTGGAGATTAAAGACCTTAACGATGACAGATTGTTCTATGCAGTAGGAAACTGGGGTTCTCGAGTAGATGGTAATTTTGCTGCGAACGGCGTGCTCAACGTTCAAGAAAATACATTGCAGTCTGTAGCGCTGTATCCAAATCCGGCGAATGATTTATTAACCATTCAAGGTGTAGAAAACGCAGATTTGGTAATTTTTGACATTTTAGGAAAAGAAGTAATACGCAAATCTGCCATTTCTTCTGTTGAAAACATTTCAGTTTCGCATCTTCAGCAGGGAACTTACATTGTAACGATTTCGCGCAATGGAGAAATGACTACCAAAAAGTTTGTCAAACTATAAAAGTTTATTCATTTTAATCCAATGAAAACAGCCTTGTGTCAATACTTCACAAGGCTGTTTTTTTATAAAGTTTTCTCGGAATAAAATTTCACAAATTCTCGTTCTTGTTTTTCCAAATTAAATTCATTTCTGACGCGTTCCACAGCCCGGGCAGCTATTTCTTCTTTTTTCGAATCCGGTAATTGAATTACTTTTAGAAGTTGCTTGGCAAGTAGTTCCGGATTGTTTTTTGGAATCACCCAACCGGTCTGTTCGTGCAATACATTTTCAGACAATCCTTCAGCATTGCTAACTACACATAATTTTCCCATAGCCTGCGCTTCCAAAACTGCATTGCAGAAACCTTCTTGCAAACTATATTGCAAATAGATATCGGCAGTAGTCAAATGTGAACGCACTTCAGCATGAGGAATTTTTCCTAAAAACTCTATTTGTTCCTCCAACCCCATTTGAATGGCTGCGAAAGCAATACTTTCATATTCCGCTCCCTCTCCTATTATCTTATAAATAAAATCTACACCAGTTTTTTTTAAAAGTGCAAGTGCCTCAATAATTTGAATATAATTTTTAATCCAGTGCAATCGACCTACCGTTAAAAAAGTAACCGTGTTTTTGTTTGAAATATGAATTGTAGATGTAAAAAGTTTAATATCTACTGCAGGCGTTATCTTCTCTACAGGGATTAAAGTGGAAAATCCGTGAGGAATTGCCAATTTTACCAAACCCTCCGAAATCGTATGAACTTTATCGACATATTTCCATAACTTGGTATAACATCCCGGATTTTTAACAGGATAAACGGCAATGTCAAAACCTCTAAAACTTACAGCCATTCTTGCGCCGATAGTTTTTGCCACGGTTTCACTTCCCAATGCCAAGGTGGAAAAACCATAATGAATCCAATCCAAATCTGATTTTAACAAATGGGCATTTAAATATATTTTTTTAGCTATTTCTCCAAGGGAAGTTCCTTCTTTTCGTTCTAATTTCACATAGCGTTTCAATCGGCCTAAATGGGGAATCAAGCTGAAGTATTCTTTTGCAAAATAAAAAAGCTGTATTAACGGATTTCGGTGGACTTTAGACGCAAATTTTACCGGACACAATTCAAACGTATTTTCTCCACCACGGCAAAACAAGGTAATTTCAAACCCGTTTTTTTGTAGTCCTTTTATTTTACTTCGAAAAAATGTTTCAGAATATCCCGGCGGATTGGCAAGAACCAAACCGATTTTTATCTTTTCCCCCTTACTCATTTACTTTCTTTTACCAATTTCTCATCAACCAATGTCATTTTTATCAACATGTATTTCTTTCCACATAGCCAATGTCAATAACATACTTACCGAATGTGAAAAATAAACATCATTTTTATTTTTAAAATCATTGTAAAATCGGGTTACCACTTCCTTGGGAATAAACTCGTGAAACGAAGGATTAAAAATTCGTTCTTGCAATTTTAAATCATTTTCGTGTCCAACAAATTGCAATTCCCAATTTCGTTGAATGAATTTTTTTCCGAATTTTTCCAGCGTCATACGTTTTGCTTTATCCACGATGCGATATGGTAAATTATAAGGGGTTTTATTGTTGTGATAAGTAAATAAATTAAAAGGCTTTTGAGCTTGCCAAGTAATTTGGGCTACTTTTGGATTCTGTGCTTTTATATATGCAATTTGAATTTTTCTATCTGCTAAATATTCCTCGGGAATTTCACAAATAAACTGACACATCCGATCGTCGTAATACGGTGCTTCAATGGGATTGGTGGCTTCGAAAATGGTAAGATTAGTATTCGTCCACCTTACAGCACGCGTCATGCTTTTATAGGCCCGCATCTTCGCTCCCAAATGATTGTCAATCGGAATGGAATCCCAAATTTCCTTAACTCTTGAACGCAAGTAACTTTCAAAATCGCCCTCCAATTCCCAAACTTCCCATAAAGCTTCTGCCAATTCTTTTCCTCCGCGAATGATGATGTCTTTAACCAAAACATCGATGGCATTTTCTTTTGTAAGATGATCGGGAGCAACTTTGTCAAACAAAACATCGCCCCAATGTCCCAGCGTAAAAACGCCGTTCATTTTCCGGAATTCATCAATTACACCCATTTGACGTGGATGTGTAAAATCGGAATAACAGCCGTTAATTTTAGCCAATTCTTCAATTTTATCCCACAAATAACCCGGTTTGATGGTCATATCACGATATTCATAACCCAAAACTTTGGCTATTTTTTTGGAAATAGCACCTTCTTTATATCCATCCTTAAACGAATAACTGTAAGAAATTACCGGATTGTTCAGGCTGGAATAAGCAATCGCTTGCGTTCTGCTGTCAAGACCGCCGGACAAAGGCAAAAGCACTGTTTGATTCCCGGCTTGTTCTTTACAAATCTGATGAAATAAATCCGTAAAATCGGAAACAGCTTGTTCAAAAGTAATTTGTTTGGGACTATAATACCATTGAAACCAAGGTTTTCCTTCAATCCAATATCCTTCGTCGTCCAATTTGTTTATAGTTCCGGGCATCAAGGCTTTCAAATCTTTCCAATGCGTGTCCGATCCTAAAAAATAACCTATTGCAGCAAAAATGCACAAGGCTTTATAATCCGGTTCATGATTTTCCCTAACCTTTACAAAATGTTGATGCAATGGCAGAATAGGAACTTTGATTGTTTCCATTTATCGATGTCAGTTAGCTATGATTGTAAAATGCGAGTAAAGATAAAAAGAGTTAAGAAATATCAGATGTAAAATTCAAAGTAATGAGAAAAATTAGATTTTTATGAAAGATATTTTATGTGTGGAGCAAAATAGTTTCTCCGAAGAAACACAAAGTTCGCAGAATTTCTTTTCGATACCACACAAAATTCATTGAGATAAATTTTATGATTTTATTAAGTCATTTATCCTAAGTTAGAGCTTAATTTTGCGCCTTGACAATTTTGTCAAACATAAAAGTCAAACAATTATGTCAATACAAAAAAAAGATGATGCAACATACGAGCTAATCATAGATACAGCCAAAAGACTTTTTTTTAAAGAAGGCAAATTTAATGCTACGACTCAAGAAATTGCCGACGCTGCAGGAGTAAACCGCACCTTGATTAATTACTACTTTCGTTCTCGAGATGCGCTTTTTGAACTCGTACTCCAAAAAGCAATTGAAGAAGAGGAAAAAAGAAGAGAAATGATTGTTTTTTCGGATTTACCTGTTCGCGAGAAACTGGAAACTTTCATAGATTATCATTTCGAACAAGCCAAAAAATATCCATATCGGGAAGTTTATATGGTTACACAAATGAATAATGAAGCAATTATGGTTAAGGACAAAAATCACATTAAACGTTTGACAGAGAAATTTTATTTAGAACTTGAAGACGAGATGAATAAAGGAAACATTCAAAAAATGGAGCCTATTCAGTTTGTTCTCAATTTTATTTCTATGCTCATCTTTCCGGTTTGTATGCGTCCTTTATTGCAAAACAGTTTCGAGTTAGACAATGAGGGGTACGAAAAAATATTGGCAAACCGAAAAGAGGTCATCTTAAAAACGCTTTTTAAAAATTAAATCATAAATCAAACAGATATTTTTATGAAACTTCAATCATTCAGACAAAAAATCTTTTTTGTTAGTGTGTTTCTATTGTCAATTTCTTTTTTCAATGTCACAGCACAGGAAAAAATGACTTTAAAAGATGCGATTAACTATGCTTTGGAAAATAAAGCAGATGCCAGAAAAGCCCGTCTTGACGTAGAAAACAGTGAACATTTAATCGGAGAAGTTCGGTCAAGAGCACTTCCTCAAATCAACGCATCGGGAAATCTAATGTACAATGCGATTTTACAGGAAATGGCAATGCCGGGTGATATTATAGGAATGCCGGGAGAGACATTATTAGTTGCTTTCGGACAAAAATGGACTGCTATTGGGGGGGTTCATCTTTCTCAAAATCTTTTTGACTACTCGGTTTTCACAGGTTTGAAAGCTGCCAAAACAACTCGTGAATTTTACAAAATAAACGAACAGCTGACCCAAGAACAAGTCATTGAAGCCGTAGCTAAAAATTATTATCAAATCTTTATCACGCGTCAAAAACTTGAAACCATAGAACAAACTTTGGAAAACACCAACAAGGTTAAAAACACGGTTGAAGGATTGTTTGAAAACGGTTTGGCAAAAAAGATTGACTTGGATCGTATCAAAGTAACGATTGTAAACTTAGAATCGGCTTTGAAACAACTTGAAAACGCAGCTGTTCTTCAGGAAAACTCACTCAAATTCCTTATCGGAATGCAAATCGACACACCGATTGAATTGGTTGAAGAAAACCTTGAAATGGAAATCACACCGATATTACATGAGACTCCGGACGTTAAAAAACTGACTCAATATCAGCTGTTGGAAACTCAAAAACAACTTTTGATATACAACAAACAATCTATCAAAGCAGCTTACTACCCTACCCTTTCTTTAGTTGCGAATTACAGTTATCAAGGATTGGGCGATCAATTTCCCTTAGGAGGAAAACCTGCGGACGGCGTTTATTGGACAGATTACTCAACCATCGGATTGAATCTCAATATTCCGATTTTCAGCGGGTTTCGTACACGTTCATTGGTTCGGCAAGCTCAAACCCGATTGGATGTTTTGGAAGAAGACATGAAAGAAGCAGAATTGGCGCTGAATTTTGCTTATGAAAATGCTAAAACTCAAATCAACAACAATATAATCACTATTGAAAATCAAAGAGAAAACGTAAAATTAGCTGAAGAAGTTTTAGAAAATACGCAGAATAATTATTTAAACGGATTGGCGTCACTTACGGATTTATTGGAAGCAGAAAATGCTTTGGCCGATGCAAAAAACAATTATTCAAATGCATTATTAGAATATAAAGTAGCTGAAATTGACCTTATTAAATCCAAAGGAGAGTTAGACACTCTCAGATAATTTATAAAAAATCAAATCACAATCATTAACTACCATAAGCATTAAAATTCTTATTTGAGAATTGAGTCTGGGACAAAAAAAAATAAAATGAAAAAAGTAATTTATACCTTAATCGCCATAGGCCTCATTGTTTGGGCAGGTTTTATCTTAGTCGGCAACAAAAAGAAAATGGAAGAAGAAACTGCCATTGTTGCCGAACAAAATGAATTTATTACAGTTCGGGTGGATACCGTAAAAACCGAAGTTGTTCACGCTGCATATCGCGCAAACGGAAATTTTGCGCCGTTACAAGATTTAAAATTGGCATCTGAAAGAGGTGGACAAGTTGTTCAAGTTTTGGCAGAGGAAGGCGCTCAAGTAAAGGTTGGTCAAACCTTGGCTGTCATCAAAGCAGATTTACAATCTATCGAAATGCAAAATGCAGAAGCTGCATATCAAACAGCAAAAAAAGATGCTCAGCGTTTTGAAAGTGCTTTTGAAACCGGTGGCGTAACGCAACAACAACTCGACCAAGTGAGATTGCAACTTCAATCGGCTGAAGCGAGATTAAATCAAGCGAAAATCAATGTGGGTGACAGTCATGTAAAATCTACTATCAATGGAGTTATAAACAAAAGACATATTGAACCCGGAACTGTTGTTGGTCCCGGAACTCCACTTTTTGATGTTGTGAACGTTTCTAAGTTAAAATTAAAAGTAAATGTTTCCGAAAATCAAGTTGCTACCATCAATACGGGAGATGAAGTTACCATAAAAGCAAGCGTGTATCCGGACAAAGAATTTAAAGGTAAAATCACGTTTATCGCAGCAATGGCCGATAATTCCTTGAACTTTCCGGTAGAAATCGAAGTACTAAACAATGACAAAAACGAATTACGCGCCGGAATGTACGGTTCTGTACTTTTCTCATCTGAGGGTGAAGATATTCCTGCGGTAAAGGTTGTTCCGCGAAATGCTTTTGTAGGAAGCATTAGTAACAATGAAATTTTTGTTGCTCGGGAAGGTACGGCGCAATTAAGAGAAGTAGTAGCCGGGAGAAATTTTGGAGATAAAGTTGAAATTTTAGACGGATTGGAAACCGGTGAAATCGTAATAACAAGCGGAATCATCAATTTGACCGACGGAGCGAAAATCAGTATTGTAGAATAATAAAAGAAAGCAAAAAACAGAAAATAATCAGAAAATAGGGATGAGGAAAATTGTGTTCTCTCTTCTCTGTTCCTTAGTCTATAGTTTCTGTTCTAAAAAATAAAATTATATGAAATTAGCAGAAATATCAATCAAACGTCCAACGATGATTGTCGTGTTGTTTGCGATATTAATTTTAGGTGGAATATTTTCTTATACCAAATTAGGTTATGAACTCATTCCTAAATTCGAGGTAAATGTAATAACCATTTCTACCATTTATCCCGGTGCCTCGCCATCTGAAATTGAAAATACAGTTACAAAAAAGATTGAAGATGCAATCTCTTCCTTGGAAAACGTAAAAAAAATCATTTCACAATCCCACGAAAGTGTTTCGATTGTGATGATTGAATTAAATACGGAAGCCAACGTAGATTTTTCTTTAAATGAAGCCCAACGAAAAGTAAACGCCATCCTTGCCGATTTGCCTGAAGATGCAGATCCGCCGTCACTTATAAAGTTTTCAATGGATGACTTACCGATTATTACCATTGCCGCTACCGGAGATATGGATGAGGTTGCTTTTTTTGATTTGTTAGACAAAAGAATCCAACCGATGCTGTCTCGCGTTGAAGGTGTGGCACAAGTAAATTTAATTGGTGGAGAAGAACGTGAAATTCAAGTGAATATCAACCAACAACAATTAGAAGGTTATGGCTTGACCATTCCTGAAATTCGTCAAATTATCTTGACCTCAAATTTAGATTTTCCTACCGGAAATGTCAAAACCAGAGAAAATACCACACTCATCCGTCTTTCCGGAAAATATAAGGACGTTCAAGAACTTCGGAATTTAGTAATCAGGGAAATGGACGGCATTCAAATCCGTTTAAAAGATGTGGCAGAAGTTCGCGACACTCAAAAAGATGTTGAAAAATTAGCAAGACACAATCAGGAAAATGCAATTTTAATTCAGGTTTTGAAACAATCTGATGCAAATGCAGTGGCAGTAAGCGAATTGGTCAGGAAAACTGCTATGGAAATTGAAGACGATTACAAAGCCAATAACATAAGGTTAAATATTGCAAATGACACGAGTGAATTTACATTAACAGCTGCAAACAATGTGATTTTCGACATATTTTTTGCAGTTTTCCTCGTAGGTGCCGTGATGTTGTTATTCCTTCATAGTTTGCGAAATGCATTCATCGTGATGGTTACCATTCCTGCCTCATTGATTGCAACATTTATCGGAATTTATTTTATGGATTTTACCCTAAACTTGATGAGTTTGGTGGCACTTTCATTGGTTGTTGGAATCTTGGTGGATGATGCGATTGTTGTGTTGGAAAACATTCACCGACACATGGAAATGGGTAAAAACAAAGTAAGAGCTGCCTATGACGGAGCCTCTGAAATTGGATTTACGGTTGTTGCCATTACGCTTGTAATTATCGTAGTATTCTTACCAATTACGCTTAGTGGAGATTTGGTAGCCAACATTATTAAGCAATTTGCCGTTACCGTAATGATTGCCACTGCATTTTCATTTTTAGCATCATTTACGCTTGTTCCTTGGCTTTCTTCACGTTTTGGAAGATTGGAAGAAGTTTCCGATAAAAATCTGTTTGGTAAAATCATTCTATGGTTTGAAAAAAGAATCCAGATGTTTACTCATTGGATTTCAGGATTGTTACAATGGGCATTAAAAAGTACGCTAAACAAAGCCATTACGCTTGGTGTGGCTACTTTGCTGTTTTTTGGTTCTTTTATTTTAGTCGGTGCAGGTTTTATAGGTGGTGAGTTTTTCCCCAGAATGGATAAAGGAGAATTTTTAGTACAATTAGAACTTCCTAAAGATGCTTCGTTGGAACAGACAAATTTTCTCACTCAAAAAGCAGAACGTTTCCTAAGCCAAAAACCGGAAGTTCAAAATATGATTACCAAGGTTGGTGAAACCAGCGGTGGATTTGGTTCAACGCAGGCAACCGCTTACAAATCTGAAATTTCTATAGAATTGGTCGATAAATCTGAAAGAGAAGATAACACGTTTATTTACGGTGCAAAGCTTAAAAGAGAACTTCAAGAATATCTGGTAGATGCAAAGGTTAAAATTGTTCCGTTGGGAATGATGGGTGCAAATGATGCGCCATTGCAACTGGTTGTCGTTGGTACAGACCTTGAAAGTGCTATGGAATTTGCTCAAAAAGCAGAAGCAGAACTCTTGAAAATTGCCGGAACATCGGAAGTGGAACTTTCTGTTGAAGATGGAAATCCTGAAATCACCGTGGAAGTTGACAGAGATAAAATGTCCCATCTCGGATTGGACTTGGGAACTGTCGGAATCACAATGCAAACGGCATTTAGCGGAAATACTGATGCCAAATTCCGTTCCGGTGAATACGAGTACGATATCAACATTCGCTATGATGAATTTAACCGATCCAATATTGATGATGTCCGAAATATAATTTTTGTAAACAACCGAGGAGAAACCGTTCGATTAAGTCAATTTGCCGATGTTCAACAAGATTCCGGACCCAGTATTTTGGAACGAAGAGATAAAAGTCCGTCGGTTACGGTAAAATCTCAAGTTATTGGAAGACCTGTTGGAGATGTTGCCACAGAATGGGAAGAAATTTTTTCTCAAATCGAGCGACCTGCAGGAGTTAGTTATGTCTGGGAAGGTGATATCGGGATGCAACAAGAAGGATTTGGTACTTTGGGAATTGCCCTAATTGCTGCAATTATCCTTGTTTATCTCGTAATGGTTGCACTTTATAACAGTTACGTGCATCCGTTTGTAGTATTGTTTTCTATTCCACTTGCGCTTATTGGAGTGATGATAATTCTGGCATTGACCAACAACTCAATCAATATCTTTACGATTCTCGGTATGATTATGCTTATCGGACTCGTAGCGAAAAACGCAATTCTGATTGTGGATTTTACAAATCTAAGACGCGCTGCCGGAGAAAACGTAAACACAGCACTTATTCAAGCAAACCAGGCAAGGCTTCGTCCAATTTTGATGACGACCATTGCGATGGTATTCGGGATGATTCCGATTGCAATTGCACAAGGTGCCGCTGCCGAATTAAACAACGGACTTGCTTTGGTAATTATCGGAGGATTAATATCGTCTTTATTCCTCACTTTGGTAATCGTACCGGTGGTTTATTCCGTATTTGAAAGCATCACGCAAAGACTTTCAAAAAATAAAGAAAAAATCGATTACATAACCGAAATGACTGCTGATTATAAACACATTGAAATTAAAGAAGATTTTGAAAAATAGTTTATAATTCAACAGAAAAGTTTTAAACTAACTCCTTTTAAAAGTCCCTTGAAAGTAATATTTCAGGGGATTTTTATTTCGTCAATAAAATCTAAAAAAACAATTACGATTTTTTCACAAAAGGTCTGATAATCAATCGTGCAGCTTTGTCGTGATTGATATAACTGTAGGTCCAGTTAAAAAAGGTTACAACCCTATTTCTAAAACCGACCAAAAACCACAAGTGGACAAAAATCCATAGAAACCATGCAAATGGTCCGCCGACATGCAGGTTTCCGATATCGGCGACAGCCTTATTTCTACCAATCGTCGCCATCGTTCCTTTGTCTTTGTATTTAAAAGGAACCATCTTTTTTCCTTTGAGCATTCGCCGGAAATTCTTTCCCAACAATTTCCCTTGTTGTATTGCGGGTTGCGCCACTTGCGGATGACCTTGTGGAAATGCTTCGGTCGGCATCAATGCAATATCGCCGATGGCAAACACGCGTTCCGTACCCAAAATCCGATTAAATTTATCTACCTGATACCTTCTTGCGCGTTGGTGCCAAGAATCTTGATTCAATCCTTCAATCTGAATTCCGGAAACTCCCGCCGCCCAAATAAAAGTTTCAGTTTCAAAAACTTTGCCTTTGCTTGTGGTTACTGTATATCCGTCATAATCTTTTATAAATTCAGATAAGTGAATGTTTACGCCCAATTGAGCTAAGAATTTATAAGCTAATTTGGACACTTTATCACTCATTCCTGCCAACACTCGATCTTGACCTTCAACCAAATGGACTTCCATATCTTCCTTTTCCAATGCCGGATAATCATGCTCTAAAATTCCTTTCCTAAATTCTGCCAAAGCACCTGCTAATTCTACTCCTGTCGGTCCTGCTCCTGCAATGATAAATGTGAGCAATCGTTTTCTGTCTGCTACGTTTGAAGCACGATCTGCTTTTTCGATATTCTGAAGAATAAGGCTTCTGATGTTTAATGCTTGAGGAATGGTTTTCATCGGCATGCTGTTTTGTGCAATGGATTCGTTGCCAAAAAAATTAGTCCGAGTTCCCGTTGCAATCACCAAATAATCGTATCGCACACTTCCAATAGAAGTCAATACTGTTTGCTGTTCTTTATTTATTTGCGCTACAGTGCACAATCTGAAGTGAAAATTCTTGTGGTCTCTAAATATTTTTCGCAGTGGATAAGCAATAGAATCAGCTTCCAAACTTGCCGTCGAAACTTGATACAACAATGGTTGAAAAGTATGATAGTTGTGTCTGTCAATCAGAACAATCTGAACTTCAGCTTTTTTAAGGTTTCTAATGAATGCATTTCCGGCGAATCCACCTCCGATAACAACCACACGCGGTAAATCTGTTTTAGGAATATTCATAGCTAAATTTTTGCCCCGCGAAATTACAAAATTATACCGCTATTTCGGATAAATGTATCCATTTTATCTTTTGAAGAAATTCTTAGAAATAATTTTGCAGAAAGATTAAAACCAAATCTAATTTTAGGTTAATTCTTTGGATAACGCCACTGTCTTTGCTTGTCTAATTCTTCTTCTTTTTTTAATTCTTCCACGGGAATCACTTTAAGAAAAGAAGGATGTTGCTCAATGGCATATTCAATTTTTTCTATAATCTCTTGAACGGTATCATTTTCGTAATCGATGTCAAGAGGCGGTTTGATTTCCATTGTTTGGAGAATGTTTCTCTTTTTAATACGAATTCCTTTTTTGTCAAACGATCGTCGAAATCCGTCAATTACGATTGGAACAACTACGGGTTTGTTTTGTTTGATAATATGGGCAGTTCCGCGTCGAATGGGTTTAAACGGTTTGGTTGTACCTTGCGGAAAAGTAATCAACCAACCATCTTCCAGCGCTTTATTGATACTGCTGACATCGCTTAATTTAACTTGTCTGTTTATTTCTTTTCCTTTATCACGCCACGTTCTATCAATGCTAACAGAACCTGCATAAGCCAAAATTTTGGGCAACAATCCTGCATTCATAGTTTCTCTTGCAGCTACAAAATAAACATTCATTTTGGGTCTCCATAAATATCCGATGTTTTTAATGTTGTCAACTCGTCCGTGCAAACTGGCATTAAAAACGTGAAACATCGCTACGACATCGGCAAAATAGGTTTGATGATTGCTGACAAATAGCACATTTTTATCCGGCAAATTACGAATGACATCACTCCCAATTATTTGCAATTCATTAAATCCTTTAAATCTTCTATGCGTCAATGAACCCAATATCCGGATTAGCCAGAGTTTAAGAATAAGATAGTGCCCGAATGGATTTTTTTTAAAAAGACCCATTGTATACGTTTGATGTTAAGATAAATTTTATGCTAAGAAATAAGTAGGTCGCTTATTTCAGAGGTCAAATATAAGAAATAAAGGTTTTTAATAAAGTTTCTTTAATAACTCTCTAACTTCATTTAACATCATCGCAGTTGCTCCCCATACCAAATGATTGCTAAAAACAAATCCGGGAACCTCAATAACAGGCGAATAGGAAGCGCTTACACTTCTTGTTTCTATACACTTATCATCCATAAATTTCTCCAAATCTACCTCGATAATGGCATCAACTTCGATATCGTCGGGAATAAATGTCGGTGTTTGTGAAGTTATTCCGACAAAAGGCTGAACAAAAAAATCGCTCGGAGGAATATATACTTCAGTTAATTGTTTGATGATTTCAATTTTTTCGGGATTCACCCCTACTTCTTCCTGCGCTTCTCTTAATGCCGTATCTTGCAATGAGTTGTCTTCGAGTTCTACTTTTCCTCCGGGCAAACTTACTTGTGCAGAATGAATGCCTCGATAGGTTTTTCGAAGAATTAGTACAAAACGTGTTTTCATTTCCAAAGACGGATAAAACAAAACCAAAACCGCTGCTCTTTTCGGATTTGTCATTGTTTTTATCGCTTGAAGTTGATGTTGGATGCGGTTTTTCGGAATCATTGCTAACTGCACCTTTTCGCCGGGAAGCAACATTTTCTTTATTTTTACAATTCTTTTTTCAAATTCTCGAAAATCCATTTTATGAAAACAATTTATATGTTTATATGTTTTGCATTTATTTTAATCGGTTGTGAAGATACTAAAAAGCATCAAGAGCCTTCGGTAAATACAATTCAAGAAGAGCAAAACACACCAAACGATAATGCAAAAAGCAAGCCTGAAAAGCAAGATACAAAACCACCAATCCAAAAGCGTTTTCCTAAAATTACCAATTCAAATGTGGAAGAGTTTTTAACTTCTTACGGGAAAGAAAATCCCGAAACCAAAGTTTTGTTTGAAACCAGATTTGGAGCGATTGAAATTCAACTATATCGCAATACACCACTACATCGTGCCAATTTTATTTACCTGATTAAACAAGGCTATTTTGACGATACTTTTTTTCATCGGGTAGTTCCAAATTTTATAATCCAAGCGGGAAGCAGTGATTTGGTTTCAACGCAATCCAAAAGAAACCGAATCGGAAATGATTATTTGATTCCTGCCGAAATCGCTCCTGACAGAGTCCACGAATACGGTTCAGTATCTGGTGCAAAACATTATCGTGCAAATCCGGATCATCGCTCTGCTCCTTTTGAATTTTTTATCTTTTTCGGACCTCAAAATTCTGCTTCACACATTAACGGTTCTTACACCATTTTTGGCCATGTTACCAAAGGAATGGATGTTGTAGAAAAAATTGCTGAAGTTGAAACAGATTCAGACGATTGGCCGATTGATAATATCTATATAAAAGCTACTGTTTTGGAATAATCAAAACTTGTGTTTGTCTTCCATTTCTTCTTTAAAATAGACATTGGGAAGCGAAAGGTCAAAATAAATTGCCAGCAAGCGCACAACAATTATCACACTTCCGGATACGATAAGCGTAATGCCGTTGGAAAAATCAAAATAGGTCATCAGAAAATAAGCGATTCCACCTAAAATGCAGGCTGTGGCATAAATTTCTTTGTGAAAAATAATCGGGATTTTATTACTCAGCGTATCTCTGATAACTCCTCCAAAACACGCCGTCATCGTACCTAAAGCAATACAAATTATCGGTGAAAAGCCGGCATCCAATCCTTTTTCCAAACCGACCAGCGTGAATACGACCATTCCAAGTGTATCCGACAATAGTAAAGATCGACGAACGTAATTAATCTTTTTCCGAAACAAGATGGTGAAAATTGTCGTTCCCATTATTAAATGAATGTAGGTCAAATCTACCATCCATGTAATGGGCGCTTTTATTAGGATATCGCGTAAAGTTCCGCCTCCTACTGCTGCCACAAAAGCAATAATAAAAATTCCAAATGGATCCAATCGTTTGTTCATTGCCGTGAGAACGCCTGAAACAGCAAAAGCAACTGTACCAATAATATCAAGGATGGCTATTATATTCACATCGAGTTTGTAAGAGAATAATAATCTTTTAATATGACTTCCAAATAATCCGTATCGTACATTTCGGAATTGGTATTCAGAATGCTTTCAACTTTTTCGCGCAACATTTTAATCGTTCCATAATCCAAAGATTTCTGAGCAATGGTAAACGTTTCTTTAATCAGCCGAATGTCTTTATCTGACAAACTTAGCACTTGTGGAAAAACCGGCGTATAATCTTCCGAAACTTCTTCCAATACAGTGTGGTCTAATTGCACCTTGTTTTTTTTATTTATCACAACTGTTCCGGCAGCTTGATCTCCAATCCGTTGACTTTTATCGGAAAAAATAATAAACAAAATACCGAGTGAACCTAAAAATGCCCAAATATCAACCAGTCGCATCATCCATAAAATTAAATAATCACCCCAAGAAACAGGTGTTCCATCCAATTTTATCACCTGGATTTTCATAATCATTTTACCCACTGTTTGCCCTTGAAATATAATATTCATGTAAAGCGAATAAAACATAACCGGAAGCAATAGCAATTGTTGAATCCCAAACACCGTCCAATTGTCCCAAACCGACATATAAAAAGCACTCATCATCAAATCAATCAAATACAAATAAGCGGAGAAAATGGCAAAATCAATTAAAAAAGCAAGTATGCGCGTTCCGATATTTGCAATTTTATAATGCAAATTTACATTTTGAGGTGTATTAATTATCAAATTTGCCATTCGTTCATCAAGTATTTCTATTTTTGAAAAAAGTTTGACTTATGCGTGAAGCAGCATTCATCAAGCAAAATAAGGAAAAATGGATTGCATTTGAAAAAGCAATTCATTCTAATTTGCATGTAAACCCGGATTTATTAGCCGATTATTACATTCAACTTACCAATGATTTGGCGTATGCGCAAACCTATTATCCTCAAAGCAACACCCACACTTACTTGAATGCATTGGCATCTCAAGCGCATCAACTAATTTACAGAAACAAAAAAGAATCCAAGAAAAACATTATTGATTTCTGGAAAATTGAATTCCCTTTATTTTTCTATAAATATCAAAAAACCTTTTTTTATTCATTTTTAATTTTTGCGGTTTCCACTTTTATCGGCGTCATTTCTTCATTAAATGATTATTCATTTATCCGATTGATTTTGGGCGATAATTATGTCAATCTGACTTTAGAAAATATCGCCAAAGGAGAACCCACCGCAATATACAAAAGCGGAAGTCAAATAGGCTCATTTTTGGGAATTACGATAAATAACATTCGCGTGGCTTTTCTGGCTTATGCGTTTGGAGTCATCACTTCCGTAGGAACCGGTTATATTCTTTTTAAAAACGGCGTGATGCTTGGCGCATTTTTTACAATGTTTTACGAACATGAACTTCTGTTTGAAGCTTCAAAAAATATCTGGCTTCACGGAACCATTGAAATTTCTGTGATTATCGTTGCTGGTTGTGCCGGACTAGTGATGGGAAACAGCATTCTTTTTCCTAAAACATATTCGCGAAAAGTTTCTTTTATAAAAGGTGCCAAAGACGGACTAAAAATCGTAGTCAGTACGATTCCATTTTTTATCATCGCCGGATTTATTGAAGGTTTTATTACCCGATATGCCGATATGCCATTGTGGTTAGCCGGAACAATTATTTTTGGCTCGCTGTTTTTAATTCTTTTTTATTACATTGTTTACCCAATAATTCTTCATCGTAAATATGCCGGAAAAATCATTTGAACTGAGAAAAACACGTGATATCGGAGAAATCATAGAAGCTTATATTAAATTTCTGAAATTTAATTTTAAACCCTTCTTCAATATTTTTCTTCGATACAACATTTTTTTTGTCATCGGATTTATTGCAGCGAGTTATTTTTTGGTTTCGGGATATTGGGATTTGCTTTTTTTTAATACCATGGATGAGAGCCAAGGAGTAAATGCCGTTGTGGGATTAGGTCTTTTCGCAGGTTTATTTCTTATTACTTCCCTACTGAATTACAGTTTGGCAGCTTCGTATATGGCAGAATATGTCCGGAATAAAAATTCAAATTTAGACAGCAGAACTGTTTTTAGCAACATCAAGGAAAATTACGGAAATATTTTCCTGTTTGTCTTACTGATGGGCATCATCTATATCGGTGTTTTTTTTATCAGCACCTTTGCTGCGCTCATTCCGGTTATTGGTCTTTTTATATATTTTCTGGCGTCGGCAGGATATAGAATCTGGATGGGAATTTCTTTTATGGCCATGTTTTATAAAAAAGAAGAAGTTACCAACAGTTTTTCAATGGGTTGGCAATTAATGACTTCCTATTTTATAAAAAGCATTCTTTCGCAACTTGTTTTAATGCTTTTACTGGCTGTAATGGCAATGACTATTATGATGATTCCCGGTTATATCATTGGGATAATGTCATATTTTTCAACAGAACCTTTGGCAAATTCCGTTTATTTTAAAATCCTGTGGATGGTAATTATTGCAATTTTGTTGATTAGTTATTTATTTTTTCAAATACTCACTCAGTTTATCAATGGCATTTTGTTTTTTTCACTCTATGAAGAAAAAAATAACGAAGCAGCTCGTGAACGGATAGAACAAATCGGTCTCTCATGAATAAATATTACATAATTCTTATTGTTCTTTTGTGTTTTGGAAGTCTGCATTTAAGTTTTGCTAATGAAATTCAATCACACGCAACTGATTTAGCTGTTGAAAAAAGACAATTTGAAAAAAACTTATCTGAAAAATATACCGACAAACAGTTTGATTATACAGAAGACATCGGGGCAAATCAAAATATTGTAAAAAACATTTTAAATTGGATTTTTAAAAAACTCGGAGATAATTTTAATGTCCAAATAAGCAAGCAAACCATCCAATTCTTTGAAATTCTTTTTTACAGCTTGTTTATTGTTTTTATAATTTATTTGATTCTCAGAGTTTTATCAAATCAAACCAGGTTTTCTCTAATTAAAAAAGAAAGCAAAACCATTGAGAATCCGGAATTTGATATTCAAGACATACTTGATACAGATTACGACCAATTAATAGACGAAGCCTTAAAAACCGAAGATTTTCGCTCGGCAATACGATACAGCTATTTAAAATCGCTTCAGATTCTTTCCAAGAAAAATTTCATCAGTTTAAACAGTAAAAAAACAAACAGTGATTACGCCAAAGAAATACGAAATTCAAGCATTGCGAATTATTTTAGAAAAATATCCTATTGGTACGACCATATATGGTATGGAGAATACAACCTGAACCCTGAAGATTTTGAAAAAGCGAATGCAGACTTTAATCAATTGGAAAACAAGGTAATGTATGGCTAAAAACACTTCAAAAATAGTGCTTTGGATTATTGGTTTTTTGGTGCTGTTGCTCATCGTTGCCGAGTTTTTTCGACCTACTCCCATTAATTGGAGTTACAGTTATATGTCTTCAGATAAAATACCCTACGGATGTTATGTTGTTTATCAAGAACTACCTGAGTTTTTACAAAAACCCATTGTAAAATCAACCGAAGATCCTTTTGTGTTTTTAACAAATGAAGCATTTTCAGAAAATTCTGTTTTTATTTTTATCAATGATTTCTTCGGATTTGATTTGCAGCAAACCAATGCTTTGTTGGAATTTGTCGAGGAAGGAAACACGGTTTTTCTTTCCACCAAAGATTTATTCGGACCGCTTGCCGACAGTTTAAAAGTCAGTATTCGCTACCCAATCAATGTTCAAAAATCTATTATTGAAGTAGATTACACAGAAAATTCCCTAAAAACATCCGAAAATACTTTTTTAGAAATACCCGATCCCGCTTATTTTAATGAAATAGATTCGACTAAAACGAAGATTCTGTCTTATACAAAATATGAAAAAAAAGATTTTGCAAATTTCGTTTCTCTAAATTATGGTTCCGGAAAATTTTATATTCATTCATTACCTGAAGTTTTCACAAATTACAACTTACTTTCAGATTCCCAAGAGTTTGCTGCTTCTGCCCTATCTTATTTGGAGGGGAATGTTTATTATTGGGACGAATATCTAAAAACCGGAAAAGTGATAAACACCTCGGAAATGCGATTTATATTATCTGATTCCCGTTTAAAAGTAGTTTATTACTTATTGATGTTCGGATTGTTATTATTTGTTGTTTTCAGGGGAAAAAGAGAACAAAAAATCATTCCTGTAATACCGCCGGTTGAAAACAAAACGATTTCCTTTACAAAAAGCGTAGGCAGCCTTTATTTTCACCATCGCAACTACAGCAACATCATTGCGAAAAAGATTTTTTATTTTTTCAGTTCGATTCGCACTAACTTTTTGATAGAAACGCAAGAACTATCCGATGAATTTATACAAAAATTGGCTTTAAAATCCGGGAAAGATTATCAAAAAACAAGGGAATTAATTTACTATATAAAAGAATTAAAAGAAAAAACTGTTCATACAGAAAACGACCTAATTGAACTAAATAAAAAAATAGAATATTTTAATAGCACCGAAAACTATGGAGAATACTGAAAATTTAGAATCGCACTTTAGTTCACGTATCGATTTAGATGAATTAAATTCGGCGGTTTCCGAAATCAAATCTGAATTGCAAAAAATAATCGTCGGACAAGAGGAAATGTTAGAATTGCTTGTGGTGGCAATCCTTTCCGACGGTCATGTTTTGATTGAAGGCGTGCCGGGAGTTGCTAAAACTCTAACTGCCAAATTGGTTGCAAAATCCATTGCAGCCGATTTCAGCCGCATTCAATTCACACCCGACTTGATGCCGAGTGATATTTTGGGAACTTCAATATTTAATCCCAAAGACAGTGCATTTGAATTTAAGAAAGGGCCCGTTTTTTCCAATATTATTCTCATTGACGAAATCAATCGTGCGCCGGCGAAAACCCAAGCTGCGCTGTTTGAAGTAATGGAAGAAAATCAAATCACGATAGACGGCATTCAATACGAAATGAAAAAACCATTTTTAGTTTTTGCCACTCAAAATCCAATTGAACAAGAAGGAACCTATGCATTGCCGGAAGCGCAATTAGACCGATTTTTATTTAAAATAAACGTTCCTTATCCGAATCTGGAAGAAGAATTAAGTATCATTGAAAATCAACACAACCGAAAAGAAAAACCGCATTTATCGGAAATTAAAAATGTGCTTTCAGCTGAAAAGATTGTTGAATATCAAGAACTTGTAAAATCAGTAATCATTGAGAAATATTTGCTGAGATACATTGCAGAAATTATTATAAACACGCGCAACAACAGCAATCTTTATTTGGGAGCTTCTCCACGAGCTTCGTTGTCGATAATGACTGCTTCAAAAGCACTTGCTGCCATAAACGGACGAGATTTTGTAACTCCGGAAGACATTAAAAAAATTGCACCGAGCGTCCTAAAACACCGAATTATCCTTACGCCGGAAAAAGAAATGGAAGGCATGACTCCCGAAAAAATTATCGGACAAATTCTGGAAATTATCGATATTCCAAGATAATCTAAACGCATTGATGAAGTGAAAAATTTTTTTAAATCCTTCTTTATAAACCAACGTTTCTTCATAGCCTATTTTGGAGTGGTCGTGCTGTTTGTCCTTTCCTTTTTCGTAACAACGCTATTCACTCCTACCCTATTCTTACTCGTATTGCTTTTTTTGATTGCAATTCTCGACGGCATTCTTCTTTACTATAAGAAAAATCCTGTGGAAGCTGAAAGGCTTCTTCCCAACAAATTGTCTAACGGCGATGAAAATGAAATTTTTATTTGCCTTACAAATAAGCAAAAGTTTGCGTTGCGATTGAAAATCATCGACGAACTTCCGATTCAATTTCAAATTCGAAATTTCGAAATAAATTTAAACCTCAATCCGGATGAAGTAAAACAAATTTCATATTCCATCCGTCCTGTGGAACGAGGCGAATATACTTTCGGTTCCGTAAATGTTTTTACAAGTACTTTTATCGGATTGCTTTCCCGTAGAATCCAATTTGATGCAGATAAATCGGTAGCAAACTATCCTTCATTTCTTCAGTTTAAGAAATATGATTTTTTAGCTTTTTCTAAAACCCATCAACCTTTCGGGTTA
Organism: uncultured Flavobacteriaceae bacterium; assembly: GCA_964636665.1. GTDB lineage: Bacteria > Bacteroidota > Bacteroidia > Flavobacteriales > Flavobacteriaceae > JAAYLC01. The sequence goes on along the minus strand of CAZWVT010000011.1, from coordinate 22,236 downwards.
AAAAAAATAAGGAAATTGGGAGATACGATGGAATTTGAACAAATTAAAGATTACGTAATTGGTGACAATGTTCGCAACATCAATTGGAAAGCGACTGCAAAACGGGCTTCATTGATGATTAATCAATTTCAGGATGAAAAATCACAACCGATTTATTGTGTCATCGACAAAGGAAGGGTCATGAAAATGCCTTTTGCCGGATTGAGTCTTTTGGATTATTCGATTAACGCCGCTTTGGTGTTGTCGAATATAGTTTTAAAAAAATATGACAAAGCCGGAATTTTCACTTTTTCGCGTAAACTTGAAGACAAAGTAAAGGCTGAACGCAGAAATTCTCAGATGGAACTCATTCTCAATACGCTTTATAATATTGAAACAGATTTTTCCGAAAGCGATTTTTCAAGATTGTATTTGGAAATCAAACAAACTTTAAAACAACGGAGTTTGCTACTGCTATTTACCAATTTTGAAACCCGAGATGCGTTAGAACGACAGTTAAAATATTTACGTGCATTGAATAAATCGCATTTGTTGGTGGTCATCTTTTTTGAAAACACTGAATTAACGGACTTTATAAAAAAGCCGGCAGAAACGACTCAAGAAATTTTTGATAAGGTAATTGCTGAAAAATTTATTCACGAAAAGAAACTGATTGTCAATGAATTAAAAAAACATGGAATATTATCAATCTTGACTATGCCTGAAGATTTAACCGTAAAAACAATAAACAAATATCTTGAAATCAAAGCAAGAGGGATGTTTTAATTTTCGATAAATATTATTGATATTTGCCGAGCATGAAATAAATTATTTTTACCGAATGACCATTACCCAATTGCAATATGTTCTCGCTGTTGCCGAGCATCAAAATTTTACCAAGGCTGCAAAAAAATCTTTTGTAACGCAACCCACGATGAGTATGCAGATTCAAAAGCTTGAAGAAGAATTGGATATTTTAATTTTCGATCGTTCTAAAAAACCGATAACCCTTACAGAAATTGGAGAAAAAATTATTGTTCAAGCCCGAAAAATTGTCAATGAAGCCAATCGGATGCAGGATATTGTCGATCAGGAAAAAGGATTTATCGGAGGTGAATTTTCATTAGGAATAATTCCTACGGTAATGCCTACGCTTCTGCCTATGTTCTTAAAGACTTTTAATAATCGTTATCCAAAAGTGCAATTGCGTATAGAAGAACTAAATACACAAGAAATTATTTCACAATTAAAAGATGGTTATTTAGATGCGGCAATAGCGGCAACACCTTTAAATGACGAGCAAATAAAAGAAAGACTTCTTTATTATGAACCTTTTGTAGGTTACATTCCGGAAAATCACAGATTGCGTGAGCAAGATAAAATTAATCCTGAAGATTTAAATCTGCAAGACATTCTTCTTTTGGAAGACGGCCATTGCTTTAGAGATAACATCATGAATATCTGTAAAGCCTCACGAAAAGATTCTTCGGAAAACTTTCAGTTGCACAGCGGCAGTTTTGAAACGCTTTTAAAACTTTGTGACGAAGGTATGGGCATGACATTGCTCCCGTATTTACATACATTGGATTTGTCGGAAGCGCGTAAAAGGAATTTAAAATCCTTTGAAAAACCGCAACCTGCAAGGGAAATCAGTTTGATTTACAATAAAAGTGAATTGAAAATCCATATTATCAAAGCACTCAATGAAGTTTTGTTGTCCGTTATACGCGGAGCAATTAACTTTTATGATGTAAAGATTATCAGTCCGGTAAAACGACCTAACGGTACGAAATAGTGATTTTTAGCACTAATTTTATTACTACTCTCATCGGCGTTTTTTACGCAACATTGTATAATCTGGTTAATGCTCTTTTAATTCCAACAAAATCAAGATTATAATCTAAATTTTCTGATAGTCCCGTATTGATAACGAGTATCAAAGATTGTTTTTCTGATTCTGGATTCATAAGATAAAATTTTAAAAGTATTTTTTTTATGAATTTCAAAATCATGCTGTGAATCTAATCCAATTCAAAAATCACATTTACAGTTCTCCTGATTTCCAATTCTCCCGGAGCTATGGTGGCTCCTTCTTCCTGAACTGCACTGTCCATTGCTGCCATTCTGTACATCATCGGTCGTGGGTCGCCTCCTGAATTGTTTTCGCTAATAGACACGGCTTTTCCTACTTTTTGATTCAAAACCGAAACGTATTCTTCTGCTTTCTTTTTAGCATTTGCTACGGCTTTTTTTCGAGCTTCACTTTCTAAGCTTTCTTTCTTAGATGAAGTAAAATTCACGCCGTCAATCCGGTTGATTCCGGTTTTTAAAAGCCCGTTCATCAACTCTTCATACTTTTCCAAATTACGTAATTTTACCGATAACGATTGATTGGCGACATAGGAATAAGTCTTTGTGTTGTAATCGTAATTTTTTGTCAGATTCATATATTCCGTACGAACATCTTTATCAGGAATTCCTGCTTTTTTTACGTATTTAAGAACTTCGCGAATCACTGCATCATTTTGTGATTTGATTTCTGAGGTGTTATCACCTGAATGTTCCACTCGTATATTGATGGTAACTTCATCGGGAATCACACGTACGATACCCTCGCCCTGAACTTGTATGACAGATTGAGGTTGTTGATTTTGGGAAAAAGCTGTTGTGATTCCTGCGAACAAACACAACAGCATTAAAAAATTCTTTTTCATAACATTATTTTTAATTGTCAGAGTTTACCAAATCGGTGAAGTACAAATAAAATTATCAACGGAATTGCCAATAAAATTACCAACCACCAGCTTGTTGTAATGATTGTGGGAGCAAAAAGTAATGTCAGCAAATACCCGCCGATAGCACCGCCGATATGCGCATCATGTCCGATATTCCCGACCCTGTTTTTCATGCCGTAAATGGAATACAACAAGTAGGCCATTCCAAAAATCCAAGCAGGAATAGGGATGGGAATAAAAAACAGAAATAAGGACATATCCGGGTAAAAGAGAATCGCCGAATAAAGAACGCCCATCACTGCGCCACTCGCTCCGATTGCACTGTAATAAGGTTCGTCTTTATGAAAATAAAAAGACAACATATTTCCGGCAAGAAGACTGACTACATAAAGGATTAAAAATTTGATGACGCCTACTTGAAAAATTACGACATCAGCAAAGAAATAAAGCGTCAACATATTGAACAACAGATGTGAAAAATCAGCATGAAGAAATGCCGAACTAAACATTCTGATTTGTTCGCCACTGCGAATGGCGGCAATATTGAATTTATATTTATGGAAAAAAGTAGGATTGTTAAATCCTCTCATAGATACTAAAACAGTAACTGCAATAATAACAAGCGTTATCATACTAATATTTCCCATAAACAATTTAATATAAAATTTTAATAATCAGCTATTTAAATTACTTTACAGCAAGTAAAATAAAGTTTCAAAAGTAATGAATACCAACCTATTAATATGAGGTTTTTTCCACTTTCTTATCGCTTTAATTTATAAGATAAAAGAATTAAGAATTGAGGAATTTGTTACTATTCATGCTCTTTAATCACTTCTTCGTCCCTGTATTTACAGCAGCTGTGAATTTTGCTGTAAGCTTCGTCGGTGGCTTTTATTTCGTGCGTATCATGCCCGACTTCTGCAACATTTTGATTTATTGTTTTTAAATCGGTTCTTCTTTCGTCATAAATTACAGAAAGCATGTGCGTATTAATATCCCAAGTAGCTGATTTTACACCTTTTGTACGGATTGCCGCTTTTTCAATTCGTTCTTTACACATTGTGCAAACACCGTCCACTTCAAAAGCAGCACGCGCGTTTTTATTCTGAGCCGACATATTAAACCCGAAAAAAACTAATAAAACAATTAAGACTGATTTTGACATACGATTGAGTTTCATATTCATAAAATTATAAAAAATAAGTTTCATTTTTAATTTAAATTAAGCCGATTACAGTTTCAAACGCAATCCGGCGTAATACATACTTCCAAAAACCGGTCCGTAAACCAGTGTTGAATCAAAATATTCTCCAAAAGGATTTTCTGCGGAAATTATCGGATTGTTCTGACGTACATTGGTGATGTTTTCGCCGCCGATATACACTTCAAATTTGGAAGAAAAAACCCTTGTCAGCTGCGCATTAACTGTGTTTATTTCCGGAGAAAACTCACTTCTTCTGTAAGGTTCAGGATTTGCTTCTGTTGAGGGAAATCGTTGTTTGCTCAGAAAGTTGTAGGTAGCATCAAATTTCCACTGACGGTTTTTATCGGTTATCGGACTTTGGAAACCGGCATTGGCAAAAAAGCGGTGTTTTGGAGTCAATGCTTTTTCTTTCCGACCTTCCAAATAATCGGTTTGTGCGTCCAAATAACGATAAGATAATCTCAAACTGAGAAAATCTGTTGGGTCATAAGAAAATTCAGATTGGAAAGTGTTGGCAAAACTTTTTCCGTCCAAATTATAAAACCTGACTTGTCTCGGGTCTTCCCAATCTACCACGATTTGATTTTGAAAATCGGTTCGGTAAAAGTCTATTGAAATTTCTGCATTTTTGTTCCATAAATTAAAACCTTGCATAAAAGAAAGTCCGTAATTCCAAGCTTTTTCTGCGTCTAAACCGTAAAGCTCACCATTGGCATTCAAAATTGAAATCTCTCTTGAGGATGCAAAAAGTTGTTGGTTTTCCACAAAAATCGAAGGTAATCTGACGCCTCTTCCCATAGAAAATTTGATAGCGGATTGTTCCCACGGTGTATATCGCACATGAAGACGTGGCGTGATAAAACCTTTAATTTTATTGTGATAATCTGCACGAATTCCGGCTGTCAACAATAAATTATCCAAATTGTCATAAGCGTATTCAAAGAAAACACCTGTGGAAATTTCATCACGGTCAAAATTGTGAGTGTTTACCAATTCTTCATAACGATCGTGTGTAAAACTTAATCCGGTTTGAAAATTGTGACGCGAATCTCCGATAATGGAACTAAAAATTCCATTGGCATAAAAACTTTGATGGGCAATATCAAAAATATTGAAACCGAAATAAGAATCTTGTTTGTGATAACTGAATGCGGATTGAATCCCAAAAGATTGATAAGGGATGTCAGGAAATACATAACCGATTTTTAAAGAAGCATCGGCGCGTAGCGTTTCAATCTCACCGCCCCAAAAGTTATTTTGAAATTTATCGCTGTCCGGATTAAAATCTACTTGACCGGTTTGTTTGTTGTCGGTCAACATTCTCATCGTCAAGAATCCAACCCAGCCTTTTTCTTCATCGGTATATTGCCAACGGTTAAGAACATTCAATTGCTTTGCCAACGGATTGTCCAAAAAACCGTCGTTGTTATTGTCCATTTTTGCATCTCGTAGGTTTCCGTGCAAATACACTCCCGTGTGCCATTTGGGATTCAATTTAAAATTGAGATGATTGTTTAACTCCAATCTTCCGTCTGCTCCGGCATAGGCATTTAAGAAAAACGGATGATCGGTGGTCGGTTTTTGAAGTTCAACGTTAATTTGTCCGGCAATGCTTTCATACCCTTGAACCACGCTTCCGGCACCTTTGGAAATCTGAATGCTTTCCACCCAAGTTCCCGGATAAAAACTCAAACCGAAATTATGCGCCGCACCGCGAATTGCAGGAATATTTTCAATGGTTATTAAAGTATTCGGACTGCTAAGCCCCAACATTTGGATTTTCTTATTTCCGGTAATGGCATCGGGAAAATGAACATCAATCGAAGGATTGGTTTCAAAACTTTCAGCCAGATTACAACAAGCTGCTTTGAGCAATTCGGCACTGCTGATGTTGATTACATTCTGAGCAGATAAATATGATTTAAACGTGGTTTGTCTTCTGCTTTTAAGCACAATGGCATCCAATTGCGAATCCGGAACCATCCAATGTTCAATTCTTGCGGGTTCTTTAACCTGAATGGTATCGGTTTTATATCCGACGAAACTTACAATCAATCCTTTGTTGTTTTTTTCAAAAGGAATTTCAAATTTTCCGTCAAAATCTGCAACTGTTCCAATTTGAGTATCAGCCCAATACACATTCACGCCGGGAAGCGGCATATTTTCTTCGGCTGTATTTTCATAAATTGTTCCGGAGATTTTTTGCTGTGCAAACGCACTTTGGGAAATAAGGGTTATAAATAATATATTTATTTTATTTTTCATGATAACATCTTTAATTTAAGGTAAATAGAAATTTAGTTCAAAAAAGAACTACCGTAAATCAGATGTATTTCAAATCAGGAATGTCTGGTGGAAAATCAAGATGTCTTGTTTCCAAGGTGGTAACGGAGGTGAAAAATAAGAAGGAATTTCTTCTGAAAAATAAGGCTCAATTTCTAAAAATTTATAGAAATCGATTCCGGAAGAAACAAGGTTGGGAATAAAGTTTATGGCAACGTAATTGACCGAAAATTCTTTGTCAGTCTTAATCTGGTGAAAAACATTCGTACAGCAATCGCCGGAATGGGTTTCTTCTTCACAACACGAATCAGAAGCTGCATCAGATTCGCAATGCATTTCTTTTTGTCCTATCGTAAGAACGGTTTCTATAATGGCATCTTCACAAAAATGCTGCCCAAAAGTGAACTGCATATTGCTCAGCAACAACAAAGAAGTTAATATTATAGAAATGAATCGTTGCACAAATATTTCAATATTTCAGGCAAAGATATAAAATTTGAATTACATTTTATGTAAGTAAAAATCAGAATCCAACTATAATTTTCTAACTGCACCGATAAATTAATTAATTTTGCTCCGATTTATGGAACGCTTGTTATACCTACTTATCTATCCTCCGCTTTGGTTGCTTTCAAAACTGCCTTTGCCAATCTTGTATGTTCTTTCGGACTTTATTTTTTTTCTTGTTTACCACCTTGTCGGTTACAGAAAAAAAACGGTTATGGAAAATCTGGTTTTGGTCTTTCCCGATAAATCTGAAAAAGAGCTGAAACGCATCCGAAAATCGTTTTTTAGACATTTGTGTGACATTTTGGTTGAAACCATTAAAGCATTCAGCATATCAGAAAAAGAGATTAAGAAAAGATTTATTGTCAGCAATCCGGAAATTTTAGACGTCTATTACGCCAACAATCGAAGTATTTTTTTGATGGCAGGACATTACGGAAATTGGGAATGGTCTGGAATTTTAAATAAGTTTATTCCCCACGATGCATTGGCTGTTTACAAACCCCTTCGAAATGAATATTTGGATGCATTGGTCAAAAAAATTCGCGGGCGTTTTGGCGGGATTATCGCAAGCAACAAGAAGATTGTAACCAAGCTTTATCGGATGAATAAAAAAGGCATTAACACGCTTACCTATATTTTATCCGACCAAACACCAAAGCTAAATGCTTTTAAATATCGCGATACATTTTTGGGCGTTGACGTTCCGATGTTCACAGGAACAGAAGAATTAGCCAAGCGCCTTGATTTTTCTGTGATTTTTTTAAAAGTAGAAAAAAAGAAACGAGGATATTATGAAGTTACCCTCGTTCCAATTGCCGATAATCCGTCAGATTTTCCGGATTACGAAATAACCCGAAAATTCTTTGACGCTCTTGAAAATCAGATTCACGAACGTCCGGAATATTATTTATGGTCGCACAAACGATGGAAACACCGTTTGAAATAGTTTAGACTCCGGCTATTTCTTTAATTTCATTTACAAATCTCGATGCCAACTTATCGGCTTCTTCTTGTGATTTCGCCTCCGTATAAATCCGTACAATAGGTTCTGTATTTGATTTCCTTAAATGTACCCAATTCTCGGGAAAATCAATTTTTACGCCGTCAATAGTGTTGATTTCTTCCGAAGCATATTTTTCTTTTATTTTATTCAAAATCGCATCTACATCCAGTTTTGGGGTCAATTCGATTTTTTGTTTGCTCATAAAATACGCCGGATAGGTTTTGCGCAATTCGCTTACCGTTAATTTATCACTTGCAAGAAAACTCAAAAAAAGTGCAATTCCAACCAAGCTGTCACGTCCGTAATGCAAATCAGGATAAATAATTCCTCCATTTCCTTCTCCTCCGATTACCGCTTTGGTTTCTTTCATTTTTTCCACAACATTGACCTCTCCCACCGCACTCGCCGTATAGATTCCGTCGTGTTTTTCTGTAACATCTCGAAGCGCACGCGATGAGGACATATTGCTGACCGTATTTCCTTTGTTGTTGCGAAGTACGTAATCTGCAACCGCAACAAGCGTATATTCTTCACCAAACATTTCTCCATTTTCATCGATGATTGCCAATCGGTCCACATCGGGGTCAACTACAAATCCCAGGTCTGCATTTTTGTCTTTTACCAATTGCATAATATCGCCGAGGTGTTCTTTTAAAGGCTCGGGATTGTGAGGAAATTCGCCGGTCGGATCGCAATACAGCGGAATCGTTTCTACGCCAAGTGCATCCAACAATCGTGGAATTGCAATCCCGCCTGTGGAATTTACGGCATCTACCGCAACCACGTATTTTTGCTTTTTAATCAACTCCGGTTTTACCAACGGAAGTTTGAGAATTTCTTCAATGTGCAAATCGATATAAGCATCATTGACTGTTATTTTTCCCAATTTGTCAACTTCGGCAAATACAATTTTACTTTGTTCGGCAAAATTTAATATTTCCTGTCCGGCTTTGGCATTTAGAAACTCTCCTTTGCTGTTTAAAAGTTTTAATGCGTTCCATTGTTTCGGATTGTGACTCGCCGTGAGAATGATTCCGCCGTCGGCTTGCTCCATAACTACTGCCATTTCTACGGTGGGAGTTGTTGAAAGCCCCAAATCAACAACAGTTATTCCCATTCCCACCAAAGTATTCATCACCAAATTCTGAATCATTTCACCGGAAATTCGGGCATCTCTTCCGACTACCACTTTGTAATTGTCCTTATTGCGTTGTTTCTTTATCCACAATCCGTAAGCAGCTGCATATTTCACAGCGTCGATGGGCGTCAGGTTTTCTCCCGGTACACCTCCAATAGTTCCGCGGATTCCGGAAATTGATTTGATTAAAGTCATAATCTTTTATTTATATGAGTAGTTATTTTTATGTATTTCGAGCTCAAAAATACATATATTTAGAAAATGAATTTTTTAGCACACATATATCTTTCAGGAATTGATGAAAATATCATTATCGGAAATTTTATTGCCGATGTCATCAAAGGAAAAAAATATTTGAATTACCCGCCTCTTATTCAAAAAGGAATCTTGCTTCATCGCGAAATAGATACTTTTACCGATTCTCATCCGATATTTCACCAAAGCACGGCACGCTTGCACAAAAATTACAGCCACTACAGCGGTGTGATAGTCGATATTTTGTACGATCATTTTTTGGCTAAAAACTGGAATGATTACCATCCGCAACCTTTGGCTGATTTTGTACAAGAATTTTATGCCCTAATTCGAGAAAAATTTACCGAATTACCGGCTCGGATCCAACGGCTCACTCCTTATATGATTGCTGATAATTGGCTTTTAAGTTATGCCACCGTCGAGGGAATCGGACGGATTTTGGCACAAATGAACGTGCGTACCAAAGGCATTGCCAGAATGGATTTAGCCGTACAAGATTTGAAAATGCACTACCCTTTGTTTGAAAATGAATTTACTCTTTTTTTCGAAGAAATGAGAGTACACGCAGCAAAGAAATTATCAGAATTATAAAGGTCTGGCAAAAGTATTTTTAAATAATTAACAGCTAAGGAGAACAACTACATATTACTAAATAATATTCTATTCCGTACCTTTGCACGCATGTCAAAAAATGAAGATTTTATAGAGGTTTTGGGCGCGCGCGTTCATAACTTAAAGAATGTTGATGTCAAAATTCCACGAGAAAAACTTGTTGTGATTACCGGTCTTTCGGGAAGCGGAAAATCCTCTCTTGCTTTTGATACAATCTATGCGGAAGGTCAGCGGCGTTACATCGAAACATTCTCGGCTTATGCACGTCAATTTCTTGGAAGTTTGGAGCGTCCGGATGTCGATAAAATTAACGGTTTGTCGCCTGTTATTGCAATTGAGCAAAAAACCACAAGTAAAAACCCGCGTTCCACAGTAGGAACAATTACGGAAATATACGATTTTATGCGACTGTTGTTTGCTCGTGCAAGCGATGCATACAGTTACAATACCGGAAAAAAAATGGTGAGTTATACCGATGAGCAAATCAAAGAATTGATTTTATCGGATTATGAAGACCGGCGTATCAATATCTTGGCTCCCGTTATTCGTGCCAGAAAAGGTCATTATCGAGAATTGTTTCAGCAAATTGCCAAACAAGGTTTTGTGAAAGTTCGTGTGGATGGTGAAATTATCGACATCACGCCGGGAATGAAATTGGACAGATATAAAACCCACGATATCGAAATCGTAATTGACCGATTGAAAATTCCGGCGAAAACAGAATCTTCAACTGAACTCGACAAAAGATTGATTCAAAGCATACAAACCGCTATGAATCAAGGCGATGATATTTTAATGGTGCTTGAACACGATTCAGAAGAAACACGTTTTTTCAGTCGTTCTTTGATGTGTCCGAGTACCGGAATTTCATATCCAACTCCCGATCCGAATAATTTTTCTTTTAATTCGCCCAAAGGAATGTGTCCGAAATGTAAAGGACTTGGAAAAATTTATGAAATCAATCAAAATAAAATTGTTCCGGATGCTTCTCTTTCTATTTTAAAGGGTGCTTTGGCTCCTTACGGCGTTCCGAAAAAGAACTGGATTTTCAAACAACTTGAATTAATTGCCGAACGCTATAATTTTAAACTTTCCGATTCTTATAAAAGCATTCCCGACGAAGCCAAAAATATGATTTTATTCGGCGGAAATGAAAAGTTTGAAGTGACTTCAAAAGAATTGGGAATCACCCGAAATTACAAAATCGATTTTGAAGGAATTGCCAATTTTATTGAAAATACTTTTGTCAATAACGAGTCCAGTAATTTAAAACGTTGGGCAAAGGAATATATGGACAAAATTTCTTGTCCGGAATGTGGCGGTTCGCGCTTGAGAAAAGAATCACTTTATTTTAAAATAAACGAAAAGAACATTGCGGAATTGGCTTCGAAGGATATTTCCGATTTGTCTGAATGGTTTGCGGAATTGCCTTCAAAAATGACGGACAATCAATTAAAAATCGCATCGGAAGTCATTAAAGAATTGAGAACGCGATTGCAATTCTTAATTGATGTCGGTTTGACTTATCTCTCCTTAAACAGAAGTTCCAAGTCTTTATCAGGAGGAGAAGCCCAACGCATCCGATTGGCAACGCAGATTGGTTCGCAATTGGTGGGTGTTTTGTACATTTTAGATGAACCCAGCATCGGACTTCACCAACGCGACAATGAACGGTTGATTGAATCTTTACAAAGTTTGCAAAAACTCGGAAATTCCATTTTGGTTGTGGAACACGACAAAGAAATGATTGAAAAAGCTGACTATGTTATCGATATCGGTCCGGCTGCCGGTCGTCATGGCGGAGAAATTATTTTTGCCGGAACGCCAAAGGAAATTCTCAAATCCGATACGTTAACCGCAGCCTATTTAAACGGTTCCAAAAATATTGAAACTCCTGCCGAGCGACGCAAAGGAAACGGGAATTTTTTAAGCCTTCACGGCGCGACGGGCAACAATCTCAAAAACGTTTCGGTGACTTTTCCGCTGGGGCTAATGATTGGAGTAACCGGCGTTTCAGGAAGTGGAAAATCAACTTTGATAAATGAAACTTTATATCCCATTCTCAACACTCATTTTTTCAGAGCGGTTAAAAAGCCAAAACCTTATAAAAAAATCAAAGGAATAGAGAATATCGATAAAGTTATTGACATCAATCAATCGCCGATTGGTCGTACGCCACGAAGCAATCCGGCGACTTACACCGGTGTTTTTTCCGAAATCCGCAATCTTTTCGCCATGACTCCTGAAGCGATGATTCGCGGTTATAAATCGGGACGGTTTAGTTTTAATGTTTCCGGCGGACGTTGTGAAACCTGTAAAGGCGCCGGATTACGGGTTATTGAAATGAATTTTCTTCCGGATGTTTACGTAAACTGTGAAGCCTGTCAGGGAAAACGTTTTAATCGGGAAACTATGGAAATTCGCTACAAAGGAAAATCCATTGCCGATGTTTTAAATATGACGGTAAATGAAGCTACTGAATTTTTTGAGCACATTCCTAAAATCTATCGAAAAATAAAAACCATTCAAGATGTCGGGTTGGGCTATATCACGCTTGGTCAACAATCCACCACGCTTTCAGGAGGAGAAGCACAACGAATTAAATTGGCTACGGAATTGTCCAAACGCGATACCGGAAATACCTTTTATATTCTCGACGAGCCAACAACCGGCTTGCATTTTGAAGACATTCGCGTTTTGATGATGGTTTTAAACAAACTTGTGGACAGAGGCAATACGGTTCTTATCATTGAACACAATCTCGATGTTATCAAAATGACAGATTATATTATCGATATGGGACCCGACGGCGGAAAAGAAGGTGGTTATGTGATCGCGACAGGAACGCCCGAGAAAATTGTCGCTTCAAAAAAGAGTGTAACCGGTCGATTCCTTAAAAAAGAATTAAATTAGTCGAAAATTAAAATCAAATAATCAGACATTAGCAGAAATATTATGATGAAAAAAGAAATGATGCCGAAAAATTGGAGTGCTGTCAAATCAAATGACTCGTGGGCAATCTTTAAAATAATGGGAGAATTTGTCCATGGATATGAAAAAATGAGTAGGATCGGACCTTGTGTTTCGATTTTTGGATCAGCGCGAACCAAACCGGATCATCCTTATTATAAATTAGCCGAAGAAATCGCCAAAAAAATCACAGAAAACGGATTTGGAGTAATTACCGGAGGAGGTCCCGGAATTATGGAAGCCGGAAATAAAGGAGCGCATCTGGCGGGAGGAACTTCCGTAGGACTCAATATTTCATTGCCTTTTGAACAATTTGACAATCCGTATATCGACAGCGACAAAAGCATCGATTTTGATTATTTCTTTGTTAGAAAGGTTATGTTTGTAAAGTATTCTCAAGGATTTGTCGTCATGCCCGGCGGTTTTGGAACATTGGATGAGTTTTTTGAAGCTTTGACATTAATTCAAACCAATAAAATCGATAAATTTCCGTTGATTTTAGTCGGCACAAAATTTTGGACAGGATTGTGGGAATGGATTTCCACCACCCTCCTTAACGCCAACAACAATATTTGTAAAGAAGACCTCAATCTTGTTCATATTGTCGATACGTCTGATGAGGTTATCAATATTCTAAACGAATTCTATAACGAATACAAACTAAGTCCAAACTTCTAAATTTTCCGTTTTGAAAAAATTAATTGCCTTTTCTTTTTTTCTTTTATTATCAATTTCTTTATCCGCTCAGGAATCAATTCGCTCGATGTTTTACAATGTGTTGAACTTCCCCTCGGCTTATCCGCAAGATCGGGAGTTTATCTTAAAAAATATCGTAGAAGAAGTTAATCCTGATATTCTTATGATATGTGAATTGGAAAGCGAAATTGGAGCCGATAGAATCTTAACTGCTTTAAATTCTATTAACGATGAATATGCCAGAGCACCTTTTATACCGAGTGCTTCTGAAGATTTTGACCATCAGCAGATGATTTTCTATAAGCGCAAAAAAATCAAATTACAATACAGCGAAGCCATTGCCACCGATGTTCGAGATGTCAATTATTACGAACTGAAAATAAAAACTGCCGACAGTGCAACCGACCCGTTGATTATTCACACTTTCGTCACCCATTTAAAATCAAGTCAAGGAAATGCCAACAGACAACTTCGCATGGAATCTGTACAAAAATTTATCGACCGCACTGAAAATTTACCTGCTGATGCTTTTGTGATTTTTGCCGGAGATTTTAATTTTTACAATCACAACGAACCGGGATACCAATTGATAACCAACCCTACCAATGACATCCCGATGATTGATCCTTCCGGACGTGTTGGAAGCTGGCACGCCAACAGGAATTTTATGGATGTTCATACACAAAGTACCCGAGTGAGTTCCGGTGGATTTGGATCGGGTGCCGGAGGCGGAATGGATGACCGTTTTGATTTTATCATGATTTCGTCCAATATGGAAAATAATCCAAAACTTGAATACGTGCCGTCTTCGTATGTCGCTTATGGAAACAACGGAAACTGCTACAAAGAAAATATTAACGACCCATCTTGTTCCGGAATTTATTCTCAAGCCATTCGAGACGATTTGTACACGATGAGCGACCATCTGCCCGTGGTTATGGATTTACAAACAAATAAGCAAATTGTGCTTAACACTGAAACTTTTGAAATTAAAAATCCGTTTAAACTCCACAAAACATTGATTTCTGATAAATTGGAAATAGAAATCCATCCTGATTTTTCAAATGATGTTGTTTTCTCGGTTTATAACATGCTGGGGCAAAAAGTTTTTGAATTTAATGCCGATAATCAAACATACAAAACAGTTGATGTTTCAGTTTTGTCATCAGGAGTGTATTTTCTTAAATCTGATATCGAAAATATTCCGGCTATAAAATTCATAAAATCCTCTTGAGTACAAGTCGATTTCTAAATATCCTTTTTTTGCTTTTTGTCTGTCAATTTTCAGCACAAAATAAAGTAACTATTGATGCAAATTTAGATATCGAAAACGACATTATAAATGTTCAACAAACATTGATTTTTCACAATCAAAGCGATACGATTTTAAACGAAATTTATTTTTTTGATTGGAATCACAGTTTTTCGTCCAAAACCACGCCTTTAGCCAAACGTTTTGCAGAAAATTTCACGCTCGGATTCCATTTTGAGAAAGATGAAGTACGCGGACGAACGACTGTTTTATCTGTTAGTGACGGTATTTCTGAATTATCTTGGAATCGTCCGGAAGAAGCAGATATTATGAGAATTGCCTTATCTGAACCATTAGCTTCAGGCGAAAATATTCAGCTTAAAATTGATTATAATATTAAAGTCCCCGAAGCAAAATTTACACGTTTTGGAGTTACTCGCGATAAAGAATATTTTTTAAAACATTGGATAATCCTTCCCGCCATATATCAAAACGGATGGCAAACCTATTCCAATAAAAACATCGATGATTATTACATTCTTCCCACAGATTTTGATTTAAAAATAACCACGCCGCTCTCCCATTCCGTCACTTCCGATTTGGATGTAATTTCGCTTTCAAATACAGAAAGTACAAACGAAATCCATTTATCGGGCAAAAATCGTTTGGATGTCTCCTTGTATATCGAGTCAAAAAATACTTTTAAAACTGTAATTACCGATAATCTCACGCTGGTCACAAACATCTACAATCCCAGATTATCTCCGCCTTTGCGAGCGGTATTTATCGAAAGAATTATTTCGTTTCTCAATGACAATTTAGGCACTTACCCTCATGAAAGAATGGTTGTCAGCGATCCGGAATATCGTCGTCAACCGGTCTATGGATTAAATTTATTGCCCAGTTTTATCAGTCCGTTTCCTGACGGATTTGAGTACGATATGGCAATGCTCAAAACCATTAGCAGACAATATTTAAACAACAGTTTGGTTTTTAATCCGCGTAAAGATTATTGGCTTCAAGATGCCCTTCATATTTATCTGATGATGAATTATGTAGATACTTTTTATCCGGACATGAAGCTCGGTGGCAGTTTTAGTGATTGGTGGGTTTTACAATGGTCGGAAGCGTCCAAAATGGAATTCAACGACCAATATCAGTTTCTCTATATGAACATTGCCCGGCAGCATCTGAATCAAGCATTGACTACTGAAAGAGATTCGTTAATTAAATACAACGTCAACATTGCAAATGCTTATTACGGAGCTTCGGGATTAAAATATCTTGAAGATTATATGGGAAAATATCTGCTGCAAGATGCTATCAGCGATTTTTATGAGCAAAAAAAATTGCAACTTGTCAGCACGCCGGATTTTGAACTGTATTTATCAAAAAGAACCACTAAAGAAATAAGCTGGTTTACCAACAGTTACGCAAAATCTAAAAACAGTATCGATTTCGACATTCTCAATGTTAACCGACAAAAGGATTCTATTAAAATTATCATTCGCAATAAAAACGAACAAGAACTTCCCGTTTCGGTATATGGTTTAAACAAAGACGAAGTAGTTTATAAAACTTGGACCCAGCCGTTTCGCGACAGTATTTCTGTGATCCTTCCGGCTAAAAACATTACCCGTGTTGCCGTAAATTACAACGGGATTATCCCGGAAGTAAATCAACGGAATAATTCTAAAGTTATCAACGGATTGTTAAACAAACCCATTCAATTCCGATTGTTTCGCGATGTGGAAAATCCGCATTACAATCAGCTTTATTTTATTCCTATTTTTGAATACAATTTATACGACGGCATTTCCCTTGGAATCGATGCGCATAACAAAACACTTTTAAACAAAAATTTAGAGTATTCCATTTCGCCTTTATACGGACTTCGCTCAGAAACCATTGTCGGTGGCGGTTCTGTAAGTTATAAACACTATCCAAAAGAAGACGGAAAACTGTTTTCAATCCGCTATGGATTTTCCGGCAGGTATTTTTCTTACGATTACAATCGGTTTTACCGCCGTTATTCTCCGTTTATCACTTTCACTTTTCGTCCAAATAATTTGAGGTTAAACGAACGTCAATACATCAATTTACGTACGGTAAGCGTTCATAGAGACCAAAATGAAAACGAGCAAAATCCAAATTACGATGTGTTCAACTTTCAATACGTCTATTCCGACCAAAACCTCATAGATTATTTTCGTACAGTTGTAGATTATCAAATCTCTTCAAAATTCAGCAAACTTTCTCTGCAATTAGAATATCGGAAATTGTTTCTCAGTAACAGGCAGATAGATTTAAGGTTGTTTTCCGGAGTGTTTTTGTTTAACGATTCGCGTCAAAACGATCATTTTTTCAGTTTTGCACTCGATCGTCCAAGTGATTATATGTTTGACCACAAGTATTATGGTCGCAGTGAAACCCAAGGACTTTTCAGTCAGCAGTTAATTATGGCAGAAGGCGGTTTCAAATCCAAAATCGATCCGGGTTTTGCCGACAAGTGGATAACTTCCATCAATGCGAGTACCAATATTTGGCGATGGATATTTGTTTATGGCGATGCGGCTTTGGTTTCAAATCATCACAAAGGAACAAAAGCAGTTTTTGATTCCGGCATCCGTTTGTCATTGGTTGCCGATTATTTTGAAGTGTTTTTTCCGATGTATTCTACTTTGGGTTTTGAACCCGGAATGCCTAATTACGAACAGCGAATTCGATTTATTGTCACCTTAAATCCGGATACTTTATTCAGACTTTTCAGTCGAAGATGGTATTAAACTAAATAACCTCATAGAATGAGAATCTGTGGAGATGATAAATTAGGTGTTGAAATAAAGATTCATTTTAACTACTTTTGCAACTACGTAAAAAATACAAAGAATGCAGACAAGTGAGACTACCAATACCGACATCTCTTTTAAAGATTTTAAAGAAAAGGTTTTAAAAGATTATACCATTGCAGTAACAAGTCGTGAATGCAGCCTTCTCGGACGTCGTGAAGTACTTACCGGAAAAGCCAAATTTGGAATTTTTGGAGACGGAAAAGAAGTTCCTCAACTGGCTTGGGCAAAAGCATTCAAAAACGGCGATTGGAGAAGCGGATATTACCGCGATCAAACTTTTATGATGGCCATCGGGCAGCTCACTATCGAGCAATTCTTTGCAGGACTTTACGCACATACGGATATTGAATCCGACCCGATGAGTGGCGGAAGACAAATGGGCGGACATTTTGCCACACATACGTTGAATGAAGACGGTAGTTGGAAAAATCTTTCGCAATTAAAAAACAGCAGCTCCGACATCTCTCCTACTGCCGGTCAGATGCCGCGATTATTAGGATTGGCACAGGCTTCAAAAATATATCGAAATTTGACGAACATCGAAAATAAATCCCAATTTTCTACCGATGGAAATGAAATTGCGTGGGGAACTATTGGAAATGCAAGTACGAGTGAAGGTCTTTTTTGGGAAACCATCAATGCTGCGGGTGTGCTTCAAGTGCCTATGGTGATGAGCATCTGGGATGATGAATATGGAATTTCTGTACATGCGCGCCATCAAACTACCAAAGAAAATATCTCGGAAATATTAAAAGGTTTTCAACGCAATGAAAAAGAAGAAGGTTATGAGATTATTATAGTCAATGGTTGGGATTATCCCGAATTAATCGAAGCTTATGAACGTGCAGAAAAAATTGCACGCGAGGAACACATTCCTGTATTAATTCATGTCAAACAACTTACACAACCACAAGGACACAGTACCAGTGGTTCGCACGAGCGTTATAAAAGCAAAGAGCGATTGGAGTGGGAAAAACTGCACGATTGTAACGCCAGAATGCGTGAATGGATGATTGCTGCTGAAATTGCTACCGAAGAAGAACTAAAAGAACTCGAATCTCAAATTAAAAAAGAAGTACGCGAAGGAAAAAATGCAGCTTGGAATGCCTTTTTAAACCCACAGAAAAAAGAAAGAGATGAGGTAATAAAATTATTAGAAGCGCTGATAAAAGTTAGCAGTGACAAAACTGCTATTCAGGAACTTACAAGCTCACTAAAAGCTGAAAAGGAACCTATCCGCAAGACCATTATTTCTACTGCAAGAAAAGCATTGCGATATGTAATTCAAGAAAATAGCACAGAAAAACAAGCACTTGAAAATTGGATTGATGACTATTTCAAAAAAATTCAACCCAAGTACAGTGCGCATCTCTATTCAGAAGCCGAAGAGAATGCAAAAACCATCAAAGAAATACTTCCGACTTATGCCGAAGATTCAGAAGATGTTGACGGGCGTATCATTCTTCGCGACAATTTTGACTATATATTAAAAAACAAAGCCGAAACCTTGATATTCGGTGAAGATTCCGGAACCATTGGAGATGTTAACCAAGGATTGGAAGGACTTCAAGAAAAATATGGCGAACTGCGTGTGGCTGACGCCGGTATTCGAGAAGCGACCATTTTAGGACAAGGAATTGGAATGGCACTCCGAGGATTGCGTCCCATTGCCGAAATTCAATATTTGGATTACATCCTCTATGCATTGCAAATTATGAGTGATGATTTGGTAACCACACGTTACCGGACAAACGGCAAACAAAAAGCGCCTTTAATTGTCAGAACCCGCGGTCACAGACTTGAAGGAATTTGGCACAGCGGTTCTCAAATGGGAGGTATTATCCACCTGCTGAGAGGAATGTATGTCCTTGTACCAAGGAATATGACAAAAGCAGCCGGTTTTTACAATACACTTCTTGAAAGCGATGAACCCGGACTGATAATCGAATGCTTAAACGGATATCGTTTAAAAGAAAAGTTGCCAACGAATATCGGAGAATTCCGAACGCCGATCGGTGTGGTAGAAACAATTAAAGAAGGAAGTGATATTACGCTTGTAAGCTACGGCAGCACCCTCCGAATTGTAGAGGAAACAGCGCAAGAATTGGAACAATTCGACATTCATGCAGAAGTCATCGACGTGCAATCTTTACTCCCTTTAGACATAAATCATCAGATTGTCGAAAGCGTTAAGAAAACAAACCGTCTGCTCGTAATAGACGAAGATGTACCGGGCGGAGCTTCAGCTTATATTTTGAATCATATTATTGAAGAACAAGGCGCATACCGATATCTTGACAGCGAACCACAAACTTTAACCGGCAAGCCACATCGTCCTGCTTATGGCACGGATGGAGATTATTTCAGCAAACCGTCCGCAGAAGATATCTTTGAAAAAGTTTACGCTCTTATGCACGAAAGCAATCCACAGCGTTTTCCTAAACTGAGATAACTATAAATAGCTAATGGTTAATTGTCAACGCTATTTAGAGAATCTCAAAGTTTAAGTTTTCAACTTTTAATTAGGAACACGTCTCACTAAAAATTAAATTCAGCAAAATTACCGCCAACAAGCCATTTATTGTTATTTTAGATTTTTTTCCGGCAGTAATGATTACTGTGTAATACAATAAAACTTTGAGTACTGATTTTCAATTGCGTACCGTTAATGTAATGAGATACATCAGCCCGTTGCGCGAAGGTGGTTCTTTGCCGGCTTTGGCAGAGGCAGATGACGGTTTTAACTATGTCCTGAAATTCCGAGGTGCCGGACACGGTGTAAAAATGTTGATTTCAGAATTGTTGGGCAGTGAAATTGCCCGACGATTAAATTTTAAAGTTCCGGAATTGGTGTTTGCCAATCTTGACGAAGCATTCGGACGCAGCGAAGGAGACGAAGAGATTCAAGACTTGCTCAAAGGCAGCAAAGGATTAAATTTGGCACTTCATTTTCTTTCGGGAGCATTTACTTTTGATCCTGTCGCAACTGAAATTGACAGTGAATTAGCTTCAAAAGTTCTGTGGTTGGATGCCTACATCACAAATATTGACCGCACTGTCAAAAACACCAATATGCTCTGGTGGAATAAAGAATTATGGCTGATTGACCACGGTGCTTCCTTTTATTTTCATCATTCTTGGAACAATTGGGAAAAAGCGGCTTTGAGTAATTTCACCTATATCAAAGACCACGTGTTTTTACCGCAAGCCATGCAAATGGAAGCAATAGACGAGTACCTGAAACAATTACTTTCTGACGATGTTTTGCGAGAAATTACAAACCTCATTCCTAATGACTGGCTGCTTTGGGAAGAAAGCGGACAAACTCCTGAGGAAATCCGAAAAGTATATTACGACTTTTTAGTGTTGAGAAAAGAACATTCTGTAAATTTCATAAAAGAGATAGAAAATGCCCGGAAAACACTTTTATGAATATGCGATAATCAGATTGATACCCAAAGTTGAGCGCGAGGAATTTATCAATATCGGGGTGATTCTTTTTTGCAAAAATGCGAGATATCTCAAATGTAAATTTCATTTGGATATGGAAAAAGTTTCTATTTTTTGTAATGAAATTGACGAAGAAGAAATTCAAAAAAACATTGCGGCTTTTCAAAAAATTTGTGCGGGTAATCATGATGGAGGTCCGGTAGCGAAATGGGAAACAGCCGATCGTTTCCGATGGCTGACAGCACAACGCAGTGCCTCAATGCAAACATCGCGTCCGCACAACGGATTTTCCGATAATTTGGATGAAACGCTTGAAAAAATCTTTAAGGAGCAAGTGATTTGAAAACGCGTGAAGCGGGAAGCGTCGCTTCACGCATTTCGCTTCACGACTAATAAGCTGCCCAAATTTCATCGACCATCATATTAATCGATTCGATTCCGCCGGTTCCTGACAGATACCACGCCTCGCTATTGAGATAAATAATTTTCCCGTTTTGATAAGCATTTGTCCTTTGAATCAGTTCATTTTCAATTATTTCGACATCAATTGCTTGCTCACCGATGGCCGCACTTCTGTCCACGACAAAGAGAATGTCGGGATTGGTTTCTTTTATAAACTCACTCGATGCGCGCGTGCCGTGCAAATGCGTGTCCAATCCTTCAGCCGCTTCCTGAACGCCTAATACGTCGTGAATTATTCCAAAACGCGAACCGCTTCCGTAGGCACTGAATCTGCCGCGATTGTGTAAAACCACGAGTGCTTTTTTATCGGAATCTTGAATGGTTTTTTGAGCTTCGTCTATTTTATGCTCTAATTCCATAAGCAGGTCTCCGTATTCACCTTCTTTATCGAATATTTCACCCAAATTTTCCAAATCTTTGCGTAAAGCTCCTACCGGGTCTGATGTGTCAAAATTGGTAATTATGGTCGGTGCGATTCTGGAAAGTGAATTATAAGAATCTATTAAACGACCGCCGATAATAATCAAATCGGGTTGTAATTCATTGATTAATTCAAGATTTACTTCTACCAAACTGCCCACATTTGTAATTTCATCATTAGACTCAAAATCCTTTAAATGTGCAGGAACGGCAAGTTTGGGCATACCGATAATACTTACGCCGATTTGATTTAGATTTTCAATCGTGGCAAAATCCAAAGCCACAATACGCTCCGGATTTAAAGGAACATGAGTTTTTCCTAAAGAATGGGTAATTTCCACAGTATTTTCTGATGCTGCGTGCTGTGATTTTGAGGAATCTTTGCAAGAAACTAGGGTAAGACTTGCAACGA
>CAZWVT010000010.1:25715-45052 GCA_964636665.1 uncultured Flavobacteriaceae bacterium | reverse complement strand
TAAAGCCCTGAAACATCAAAATATGTTTCATCTCCATCAATTTTCTTTGTAATTACGATTGATACATCCATTTCTTCCGGAGGCATCTGCACCAAGTTTTCAAATATTTTCTCATATTCTTCTATATGCTCGGCGTCAGGATATATTTCATGGAATTTAAATAAAATAGACGGCCAATCATTGGTAAGTAAAAGTTGTTTAAATTTCATCAATATTCAATTTTTAAAGAGCGGATTAATTAAATAAGGTTTTTCTAATTCTGGATTCATAAGATAAAAATTTTAAAAGTAATTTTTTTGTCTATGAATTTCAAAACCATTTTTCGTTTTTTTAAAGTTAAAACACAAAATACTTTACAGTCCCATTAAATGATTAAATTTCTTTCAAACAACCTCTGCAACCACAAAAGTACTTCCTCCTACAAAAATTAAATCCTCCGCATCGGCTTGTTTTAATGCAGTTTGATAGGCAACTTGAACCGATTCATAAGATTCTCCTTTTAATAAAAAGGAACTGGCGGATTTCTCTAATAATTCCGCAGGCATTCCACGGGGAATATCGGGTTTGCAGAAATAATAAATGGCATCTTTAGGAAATAGCGGTAAAATTTGATTTAAATCTTTATCCGAAACAACACCTAAAACGATATGTAACTTTCTGTATTTCTCTTTTTTTAACTGATTGACAACCCACAAGATGCCCTCTTTATTATGCCCCGTATCGCATATAACTTTTGGATTGTTTTGAAGTTCCTGCCAACGTCCGGATAAACCGGTATTTTTAACCACATTTGCCAATCCGGTTAGAATGTCGGCTTGATTAAGTTTCCAATTTGAATCTTGAAGAACTTTTATCGTACTTAAAACTGTTTTTAAATTTTTTTGTTGATAATCTCCTTTTAAATCCAAAATTACTTCTTCCTTTTGAAACGATTCATCATCTTCGGCAATAATCAACGTCGCTTCTTTTTCTTGTGCGATTTTTATAAATACGGGAAGTGTTTCTTCATTTTTTTCTCCAATGACAACCGGCTTTTTGTATTTTATGATACCTGCTTTTTCGGCAGCAATCTCTGACCGTGAATTTCCCAGAAATTGCGTGTGGTCCAATCCAATATTCGTAATAACCGAAACCTCAGGTTTGATTACATTTGTACTGTCCAATCTCCCTCCCATACCGGTTTCAATGATTGCGATATCAACTTTTTCATTTCTGAAATACTCGAAAGCCATTCCGACGGTCATTTCAAAAAATGACAATTGATTTGCATGTAGAAAAGAAGCGTGGGAATTTATAAAATTCGTTACAGCATTTTCAGAAATCATTTTTCCGCTAATTTTTACACGCTCGCGAAAATCTTTTAGATGCGGAGATGTGTACAATCCTGTTTTATATCCTGCTTCTTGAAAAACAGAAGCAAGCATGTGGCTGACACTGCCTTTTCCGTTTGTACCGGCTATGTGAATGCTTTTAAATCCGTTTTCAGGATGATTCAAATAATCCATCAATTTTAAAGTGGCTTGCAAATCTTTTTTATAGGCAGCTCCACCTATTTTTTGATACATTGGAAGTTGGGCGAACATCCATTCCAATGTTTCCAGGTAGGTCATTTTTTTAGACAAAATCGAGAAGTATTATTATTCAGAAAGACTAAATCGATAGATGATTCTGCCTACCTGTTTCAGAGGTGCATTTTCATCCGGATTAAATTTTGTTTCAAGCGCGGCTCTTCGTGCCGGTTCCATAAGGCAAGGTGCTGTGTTGGTTGTTCCGCGAACTCCGGGTGTTGCTCTTGTGACTGTTCCATTTCGATCTACTTCGATGTTGACAACCACTGTACCTGACTCGTTACAATCCGGAATGTAACGTTCTTTGTTTAACGCACGTCTTCCAGCTAATTGATAATTTCCATCGCCATCCAATCCTACGCCGCTTCCGTAATAACTGCTTGCATTCGGATCTCCGTCGGGTGAACCTTTGTCGCCGGGTGTCCTGTCATCTCCTTCTCCGCTTTGGGATGTGCCTTCGTTTTTCGGACTGTTTAAAATATTTGACAAAGCATCCGAAGTTTCCTGATCCGGTTTTGGCTCTACTTTTTCAGGTTGTTCTTGTCGCTCGGGAACGGTTGTGGTTTCTTTTTCAGGTTTTTTTTCTTCAATTACCGGTGCATCTTCTACATCTTGGGTAATAATTTCTTCTTCAATTTCTGTCGGAACACTTTCTGATGATGCATTGTTTTGAGGTGCCGACTCTATCATTTCCAGAGGTTGGACAGATCCCATACCTGTTTCTGAATTTCCAAAATTAATGGCAATTCCATTTACCTCAGGCGGATCCATATATTTTAATCCGGCAATCAACAATAAAAATATTAGTAGAATATGGATAACAAGTGTTATTGCCATACTCTTCCGTTTGTGTTTTGTATTCAGAAATTTAGAATTCTTTTTGTCCATTGTAATAAAACCAACTTATTTAGGACGTACAGCCAATACTAATTTATATCCATTTTGATTGGCGATATCCATTATGAATACAGCGTCTTCAATTGGCACTCCTTCTTCAGCTCTCAGAATGATGGTAGGTTCGTGTTGATTTTCTAATTTTTCTTTTAAAACACTTTCTATAGATGCAACCGGCACTTGTTGTTCATCTACATAATAGTTCCCGTCTTTTGTGATACTTACAGATGCTTTTTGCACACTTGTTGTTTTGCCTTGTGCTTTGGGCAATAACAAGTCAAGTGCGTTTGGAGTAATTGCCGGAGATGTTAGCAGAAAGAACACCAACAACAGAAAAACAATATCTGTCATTGAGCTCATACTGAACGCCGCACTTACTTTATTTCTTCCTCTTAAATTCATTATGCAGGCTCATTTAAAATATCGAGAAAATCAACAGCTGTGGCTTCCATTTGGTGAATTACTTTATCGGTACGGACAACCAAGTGATTGTATCCCATATAAGCTACAATTCCTACAATTAATCCGGCGACTGTGGTGGTCATCGCTGTATAAATCCCCTCTGCTAAAAGTCCCATTTCTGCTTGGCCGCTCGTTGTTGCCAATTCATGAAATGCCATTACCATTCCGATTACGGTTCCAAGAAATCCAATCATCGGACCGGCACCGGCAATCGTGGCAAGAATACTTACATTTTTTTCTAATTTATAAACTTCCAATTTACCCACATTTTCGATAGCGGTATTGATATCTTCCAATGGACTTCCAATTCGAGACAATCCTTTGGCAGTCATATTGGCTACAGGCGTATCGTTTTGAGCACAGAGAAGTTTTGCAGCTTGCAAATTGCCTTTGGCGACATGGTCGTGAATCTGATTCATAAAATTTTCGTCAGATTTAGAAGCTGCTTTGATAGCAAAAAGTCTTTCAAAATAAATATAAACTGCCACAAACAGCAAGATAAACAAAATCAAAATAATTATCTGACCAGCAGGACCTCCGCTAAGCAAGAGATCCATTATAGACAATGTTCTTTCTTCAGATATCGGTTCCATTTCTGAAGCAACTTCAACTCCTTCTTGAATAAATGAATTAATCATAAATTATGGATATATAGTTTTTTTAAAGTTTGGTAAAATATTAGTAACGAGCAAAGCTATTGTAAATTGTTAGACATTGTGAAAAATCATGCGTTCAATTAATAAAAATACGCCGGCTCCGGCAATGAATCCTAAAAATGCCAACCAGGTTATTTTTCTCAAGAACCAGATAAAGTCAATTCTTTCCATTCCCATTGCAGCAACACCCGCAGCAGAACCGATAATCAACATACTTCCTCCCGTTCCGGCGGCATAAGCAATAAAATGCCACAATACCGAATCTGTTGGATTGTCATACATTCCCATTGACGCTGCTACTAACGGGACATTGTCAATGACTGCCGAAAGCATTCCTAAGAAGATAATGACCAAGTCCTGATTAGGTACTGCTATTTGTAGTTGTTCAGCCATATAGCGCAAGGTTCCTACTTCTTCGCCATTAATCGTACCATACACCATAGATTCCAGTCCGGCAACGGCCATCAAAATTCCTAAAAAGAATAAGATACTCGATATTTCAATACGCGACAATGCCCTGTGCGCTGAATACAAATGTCTTCTGTCGCGCGAAAAATTTTCTTCGGGTTGGATGTATTCGGATACAAACCATACAACTCCCAAAGCAAACATCATTCCCATATACGGTGGCAAACCGGTAATTGCCTTAAATATGGGTACAAAGATTATCATTCCGACTCCTAAAAAAAGCATCAATCTACTGCTTAACAATTCCTCATCATTATTATTATCGGTTTCATTAATTGTCAGGTTTCCTTTAAATACGGGCAAATAAGAAGCAATCCCGAATGGAATTATAAAAGATACAATTGACGGAATTGACACATATTTAACTAATTCGACGGCAGTAACTTTATTGGCAATCCACAACATTGTAGTGGTAACATCTCCAATCGGCGACCAAGCACCTCCCGAATTTGCTGCGATAATAATCAAACTCACAAACCAAATCCGCTCTTCTCTATTTTGCACCAATTTTCTTAAAAGTGTAATCAAGACAATCGTTGCAGTCAAGTTATCAATTGCGGCGGACAGCAAAAAACCTATAATCCCAACAATCCAAAGGAGTTTTCGTTTGTTGGTTGTTTTTACAAAATTTTTCAGAACATTAAACCCACGGTGTAAATCTATAATTTCCACAATGGTCATCGCTCCGATTAGAAACACTAAAATCTCAGCAGTTTTTCCGAAATGCGTAAGCAGCGTATGTTGAAAACCGTTCATGTGTTCCTCTCCTCCATTTAAAAAATTAAATGTTTGCCCACCTTCATTGATGATAAAGAAAGAATCGTTTACAAAACCTATGGCCAAAAAAGACCATATCAAGGTTGCCATTAAAAGTGCGGGAACAGTTTTGTCAAGACGTAGCGGATGCTCAAGGGTTATCATTAAGTAACCCAACACGAAAATAGAAATAATGATTGCGGTCAATTGAAATAAATTTGAAGTTGCACAATTTGGTTATATCCTCGTACACTTTTTTAAGCTGAAACGAAATATAGCTTTCCCGTACGATGAAAAAATTTAAACAATTTTTAACATTTATTTTTACCCGCACAAAGATACTAAACATAAGCATGCAAAAGTATTTTCGAAGCTTGTTTTCGCAATAAAAACTTAACAAAATTAGAAGATTTATAATCTGCAAATCAACACAGAGGATTATTAAAAATTGTTTTTTTTTATTTTATTGAAAACAAAAAAATCTAAGATTATTAAGGAGAAAAAACAACTCCCGATGAATGATTCCTAATCGCTCCCGTAACGCTCGACAGGCAATTTACTTCGTTCCTGAGTTTCAATACGCCAAGTAATCCGAAAATGAGCGCTTCTTTGTATTCGATGATATTTTTATCGGGAATTTTTAGTTCGGCATTCCCAAGCTCTTTTAACCGATTGATTAGAAATGTATTGTACGCACCACCTCCGCTAACCAACACGGTTTTGTTTTTTTCAAATTGCGCAGCCAACTGCGCTGCAATATGCTCAGTGAAAGTTCGCAAGTTGTCTTCGGGTTTTAAATCAAAAGAATCCAATAACGGAAATATCTCTTTTTGAACCCATTCCAAACCGAGCGATTTTGGAGGTTTTTGACGGTAATAAGGGAGTCGATTTAGAGCATTCAATAATTCCGGATTAATATTTCCCTGTTGTGCAAATTTGCCAAACGCATCATATTCATATCCTAATTTTTCTGAAAGTGCATTTAATACGATATTGACAGGACATACATCATAAGCAATTCGCTCATTTTCTTTTTCGAATGAAATATTGGCAAATCCACCGAGATTCAGACAATACTCATAATTGCCGAAAAGCAATCGATCGCCAATAGGTACCAATGGCGCACCTTGTCCGCCTAAAGCAACATCTTGAACGCGAAAATCACAAACAACCAACTGATTGGTAAATGTTGCCATTTCCGGCAGATTTCCTATTTGAAGCGTGATTTCTTTTTCCGGTTGGTGCAAAACCGTATGTCCGTGGCTGCAAACCGCATCAATGTGTGGTAAATTGTTTTTTTCTATGAAAGTTTTGATTTCGCACGCCAATAATTCAGTGTATTGCTTGTTTAAACTTGCAATTTCTTGAGATTCAAGATGAACAGCATCACGCAATCGGGTTTTCCAGTTTTCGGAATACGGAACAGTCTCCGCAAATTTTATTTCAAAATTCCATACATCGGATTTAGCGAAAACCACATAAGCCATATCGATTCCGTCTAAAGAAGTGCCGCTCATCACTCCCAAAATGTTATAAATATTTTTTACCATCGCAAAAAAATCCTTTTACATACGGCTAATTTATTTAAATTCATTTCGATAAAATCAGCCTTTTTCAGTTATTATTATTTCTTTTGCAGAAAAGAACCAAATTCGTTTAAAAATTCATCTGCCAAAAAATATTTATTGTTTTCTCGATTCAAAAAACAATATTTTATTTTATACTAACATTTAATTTATCTTTGTCAAATTCACATTTTTAAAAAAAGTAGATTATGGATTTCAGTTTTTCTGAAGAACACTTAATGATACGCGATGCGGCGCGCGATTTTGCCCGAAACGAATTGCTTCCCGGAGTCATAGAAAGAGATACACTTCAACAGTTTCCTGCCGAACAGGTAAAGAAAATGGGAGAACTCGGATTCTTGGGAATGATGGTGGATCCAAAATACGGCGGTGGCGGAATGGATACAATTTCATACGTTTTGGTGATGGAAGAATTAAGCAAAATCGATGCTTCTTGTTCGGTAATTGTTTCTGTCAATAATTCTTTGGTGTGTTACGGACTTGAAAAATACGGAACCGAAGAACAAAAAGAAAAATACTTGACCAAATTAGCCACGGGAGAAAAACTCGGTGCATTTTGTTTAAGCGAGCCCGAAGCCGGAAGCGATGCAACTTCACAAAGAACAACCGCTATCGACAAGGGCGATCATTACATTCTAAATGGCACCAAGAATTGGATTACCAACGGTGGAACTGCAGACTATTATTTAGTAATTGCGCAAACGGATAAAGAAAAGAAACACCGTGGCATCAATGCATTTATCGTTGAGAAAGGTTGGGAAGGTTTTGAAATCGGCCCCAAAGAAGACAAACTGGGAATCCGTGGAAGCGATACGCACTCCCTTATTTTTAACGATGTAAAGGTTCCCAAGGAAAACAGAATTGGGGAAGACGGATTCGGATTTGCTTTTGCAATGAAAACACTTTCCGGAGGTCGTATCGGAATTGCAGCCCAAGCATTGGGAATTGCTTCCGGAGCTTATGAATTGGCAAAAGAATATTCCAAAGTCCGAAAAGCATTTGGAACTGAAATTTGCAATCATCAAGCAATTGCATTTAAATTGGCCGATATGCACACCCATATCGAAGCTTCTCGTCATCTGATTATAAAAGCAGCTTGGGATAAAGACCAAGGAAACAATTACGATATGAGCAGTGCAATGGCAAAACTGTACGCCAGCCAAACTGCAATGGACGTAACAGTTGAAGCGGTACAAATTCACGGCGGAAACGGATATGTGAAAGAATACCACGTAGAACGCTTGATGCGGGACGCCAAAATAACTCAGATATATGAAGGAACTTCAGAGATTCAAAAAATTGTAATTTCAAGAGGTTTGCTAAAAGAATAAAAGCAACCCCCACTTTTTATAAAAATTCTTCTCTTCCGGGGGAAGAATTTTTTTATGTATAGATTTTCATTACATAAAGAAATTCCATACCAGCCCAAATCTGATGACGGCATCTTTATACGGCTGTCCCGGAGCTGAAAAATATTCGTTTTTACCTCCGAACAGCGCAGTGAAATTTTCATAGATAAAATAAATCCGCGTCTGTTGCACTTTGGCATTAAAAAATAAATCAACCAGTGGGAAACCTCCTAATTTTTGGTCATTTTGAACGTAAAACTCAGCTAAAACAGGATCGTAGGCATTCATATTATAGGAAGTGAAATATTGAAACCCGATTCCGGTTTGCAAAAACAAAGCATTTCTAAACAAATAATCTTGAAAATAAACCGAATTACGCATGAGTAGTTTTGGAACGTTTAGCATATTTTCTCCACCCATAATTTGCTGGTAAAGCACTCGGTGTTCGCTTCCGAATTTTCCAAAATTAAATTCTTTTTGTATTTGAACTTTTAAATAATTGATTCTTTCGGCAGCTTGTGTTGGAGTTGGCGTACTGTCATTCGGCTTGATTGAAAAATATGCATAATCATCAATTCCCGTATAACTTACGAAAGCATTTCCGAATTTTGAAGTTTCTAAATCAACACGAAGTTCTTGAGTTTTTACATTTCGAAATTCTGTTTTCCAATTGTAATTCTGATAATCGTTTTGATAAAGCAAAAAATTAAAATTAGGCGCTGCCGAGTGAATTCGAATTTTTCCGCTGGCTTTATAGTCATTGTTTAAATTGTATCCGACAGCTCCTTCGAGATAATTCGCATCAAAATCTCCAGCGATGTTAATTCCTGCTTTTCCTTCCAATGAAAATCCGCGGTATTCTTTTTTATACGCTCCTCCGGCAGCAACAATCGAACCGTCTATTCCATTGGGAATTAATCCATTATCCATCAACAACACGGTATTGTAACCATAATTGAAATTGTTGTAATTAATCCAACCTTTGATTTCTCCCAATAAAGATTGCTCAAAATTTACGTAAACATTTGCATTAAAATCCGACAAGACAGTTTTGGTGTATAGATTGTTAACTTTATACGAATCGCCAAATTCTCCGTAAGGCGTATTTTGACGATACCTGAATTCTTTGTTTTCCAAACTCAATACATTTCCCAAAGCGAGCGAAGTACGAGAAACACTATCTCTTTGATTGATGAGATAGTACAATTGATCACCGTAAAAACGCAATCCTTTTAATTGATTTTCAGCATCTTCAAACTTCACATCCAAGCGGCCACGATCTCGAAATTCAGAATCGTTATTTATAAACAACTCAATAGAAGAATCTCGCAAACCGCCATTTTCTTGATTTAGAATGCTGTGCGTGGCAAGATGTCCTCTAAAATGATATTTTTGATTTTTGGTATGATAGTTTGTCGTAAACGTAAAATTACCGGTACTCGTTAAAATATGTTGATATTTCCCCAAGGAGCGCACCCCTTTATATGCTACTGAAAAATTAAATTGCGGAGAAGTGTTTACCGTAAAAAAAGCATCCATTTGTTGCCCTTGCGAATAAGCCGTTTTAAAATAAAGCTCAGTCAACGGCGTGGGAACATTGTAATAATTTATTTCTGAGGCATCGCGATAAGCATAGTGATGAGATTGAGCGGCAAACTTAGGTTTCATATAATTTTCGTCAAAAGAATAAACCAACGTATTGTAAGTTTGTCCTACATTGGAAAAAGGAAGCAATCCAAAATTATCACGACGCAAATAATTAAACCGGTATTTTTTGTAAATATTCAAAGTCGTATCCACATACGTAGTATCCCGACTTTCTGAAATTATTTTATAGGCCGATATCGGCGGTTTTTCAGGATTATTTTGAGAGAATACATGCGCCCCTGTCAAAAGCAACAAAATTAGTAGAACAGTATTCTTCATTATTTTTATCTAATTATACGGCAAAGGTAATTTTTTTGTATTTGTAATGTACGCTTCTACGATTTCTTTAGCTTCAAAAAACCATAAAAAGCATTGAAAAGATGCTATTTTTTTAGAATTTTGACACGTGTTGAAATTACAGATAAATAAAAAGCGGTTAGAATGTGGCACGGACGAAGCCGGACGCGGCTGTTTGGCAGGTCCCGTAACTGCAGCTGCCGTGATTCTTCCTTCACGTTTTAGTCATCCATTTTTAACGGACAGCAAACAACTTTCCGCCAAACAACGTGATGAATTGCGCAAAGTCATTGAAAAAGAAGCGATTTGCTATCAAGTAGAACACGTAATGATGGACGAAATTGACAGTTTGAACATTTTAAACGCTTCGATACTGGCAATGCACAGAGCCATTTCCAAACTGACGCAACTTCCTGAGTTTATTGCTGTGGATGGCAATCGGTTTAAGCCTTATGCCGCTATTCCGCATGAATGCATAATCAAAGGAGATGCTAAATTTTTACATATTGCTGCTGCATCTGTCTTAGCCAAAACCCATCGGGATGAATTTATGAGCAACCTACACGAACTTTTTCCTTATTACAATTGGCATAAAAACAAAGGCTATCCAACGCGCGAACATCGTGACGCCATTCAAAAACACGGCCCTTGTTCATTTCACCGAAAAAGCTTTCAGCTGTATGCCAAACAATTGGAAATGACTTTTTCTTAATTCATACGTCTTCTATTCTTCAAAAGCATTTTATAACAAAAAAATACTTCCTATTTTTGTACGTATGGCAAGAATCTTTTACAGATATCTTTGGATGTCGTTAGTGGTTACGATTATCGGATGTAATAAAGACAGTAAAAATGACAGGAATCTTGTAGATTTTATTCCTCAGGATGTTTCGACTGTTTTTAAAATTTCAGATTGGAACGGTTTTTATAACGACGTAGAAAACAATGCTTTTTTATCAAACTATAAAAAAGCAACTCCACTTTCTTTTATTAAAGATTATTCTCATCTTTTTACAAACATTCATCCAGAGGGCGAAAGTCTATTTTACATACAAAATTCAGGCGATTCACTTTCCAATTTTGTATTCCTGACAAAGATGACGCCAACGGTTTTTAAGTTGGATTCCATTCAAAACAAATCGGTTGAAGAATTGCAAATCGGGAATCTTGAAATGCTGAGAAATACCATCGAAAATGCCACCTTTTTTTCATCCGTTGTCGACAGTGTTTTTATAGTTTCTTCTTCTCAAAAAGTGCTGATGGACATTTTAGAAGACAATGTGGAAAATGATGAAGTTTTTAGAAGGCTTTATGATATTAATTCCAATGATGCTTATCGTGTTCTTTTAAATGACAAAAGCACAGACAATCATCGCGCATTTTCTTCTTGGACAAGTGTGGGCGTTAATCTTTCGCAAGAATCTTTTTCAATGCGCGGCCTCAGTGTTTCTTCTGACAGCATTCCGTTGTTATTACAGGTTTTTGAAAATCAGGTTCCTCAGGTCAACAGAGTTACGGAGATTGCACCTGCAAATGCACTAAACCTCGTCAGCATTACATTTGATGATTCTGAGGAGTTACAAAATAAACTTCGCATTTATCGCGGTGAAACAGAACAGAAAAAAATTACCGGAATCTTTGACTCGGCAACAGAAATCGGAAGTATTGAAACACTCGGCGGAACTGCTTATTTTCTTACCAGTTTAGATCCGACAATAACGAATGATGTGCTTGCGAAATTCATTAGTTCAGACCAGCGTTTTCGGGAAATCGACATTAAAAAATTTAGTGAAAACAATCTTTTTTTTAAGACATTCAATCCTTTATTGCCTAAAACTGATGCGGAATATGTTTTTGAAATCGATGATTTTTTTGTTTTTGTTCCTACCATTAAATTGGCTGAAGAAATTATCGGAGCTTATCAAAATAACAGCACGGTAAAAAACATAGCCCATTTCACGCAACTATCAAATAAGATAAATACGGCGTCAACATTGATGAAAATTGTTTTAGACGGAACGTATCCCCAAGAATTTCACAACCTAATTGATTTTGACTCAAGCGATTCCGACAATGAAATCAAACTAAAAGATTATCCGATAAGTATTTTACAATACGTGCAAGATCGTGATTTTGCCCATGTTTCTTTTAACACAGAAGAATTTCACGGTGCCGCCGAACGCATTTCAAGCGGAATTGTTGAGAAATACAACCTTTCTTTAAAAGCTCCCATCTTAGGAATTCCACAGATTTTTAATAATAACGGACCTGAGGTAATTGTTCAAGATATTGAAAATACTCTTTATTTTATATCGGAAAGTGGAAAAATCCTCTGGCAAAAAGAGCTCGGATCTCCTATTTTAGGACAAATCAGCTATGTCGATTTATTTAAAAACAACAATCAGCAACTTGCATTTATTACCAAAAACAGATTGTATGTTTTGGACCGAAATGGAAAAGACGTACGCGGTTTTCCCGTTCAATTCAGAGATGAAGTAACGCAACCTTTGGCTGTTTTTGATTATGACAACAACCACAATTACCGATTTGCGGTAGTTCAGTCCAACGATCTTCTGCTATATGGCGGAAATGGAAAATTAGTTCGCGGATTTAATTTCAGAAAAACACAAAGCAATATCGTTCAACCCGCTTATCACTTTCGATTGGGTAATAAAGATTATATCGTAGTTGCTGAAGAAAACGGAAAACTAAGCATTTTGAACAGAATGGGGCAAACACGCATTCCGGTTTCTGACAAGTTTGATTTTTCTGAAATTCCAATCACCACCGAAGACAGAAATTTTGTAGTGATAACCGAAGATAATATCAAGAAAAGCATTTCTGAGAAAGGAACGGTTTCTTCAATAAATTTAAATGTGAATGCCAATTATTGGTTCACTACGCTAAACAGTACCAAAGCAACCTTGGATGACAATCTTTTGCGCATAAACAACAATCTTATCGATTTGCCGCTCGGAGTTTATAGCCAACCGGTTTTGTTTTCTGTTTCAAATAGAATTTACACTGCCATTACTGAATTACAAGAAAAAAGAGTGTACGTTTTTGATAATGACAATCGATTGGTTGAAGGATTTCCCATCTACGGAAGTTCTGTTCCTTTTATAATCTCAAGAGGTCATTCTTCGGAAATGTATATGGTCGTCAAAGGAGCGGATGATGAAATTGTCGTCTATGTTTTTTAAATGGTTTTCCTGTCTTAAAGTTTCTGTTCTGTCTTTTAACTTTATTATTTGAAACGATTTGTACTGATATGTTATTTTTGCGTTTCAACTAATATAAAATTTACTAACCTAAAATTTGAATTATGAAAAAAGTAATCAGTACGCTTTGTATTTTATTTGTCGGAATTTCGGTTTATGCCCAAAATTGCGACATTTACTTTCCGATGAAGAAAGGCGCTCAAATGAAATACGAAGTAACCGACAAAAGAAACAGAACGATTTCCACATTAGAATATCTTGTAAAGGAAGTCAACCAATCCGGAAACGAAACTCAGGCTACTTTAAGTACATCTTACAAAGAACCAAAAGGCGAAACTTACCAACAGGAGTTTACCGCTATTTGCAAAAACGGCGTGCTTTCTGTTGACTATGAATCTCTTTTCCCGAGTTCTATGAACGAAAGTCTTAAAGAAATGAATGTTGATTACGATATCAGCGGAAAAGACATCGAATGGCCTGCTGATTTAAAAGTCGGACAAACACTTCCGGACTCTGAAATGGTCATATCGATTTCCATGGCCGGCATGAATATGAATACCAGCATAACGATGACCAATCGAAAAGTAGTAGGAAAAGAAGCGTTGACCACCCCTGCAGGAACTTTTGATTGTTACATTGTAACTTATGACACTGCTACAAAAACAATGGGAAGAACAATGAATACATCATCCAAAATATGGCTTAGTCCTGGAACCGGAATGGTAAAAGATGAATATTATGAAAAAGATAAATTGGAAAACACCACTTTGTTGACTATGTATTCCAAATAAAATATTCCTGATAATTTTTTAAAAAGCCGAGGCACTTGCTTCGGTTTTTTTATGCGGTTTCGCTTGAAAATACTCTAAAAAATAGCGTACAAATTTTTTTTCAACGTCTTCCATCAAAAGCGCACCACTTGTTTCTCCCAATTCTTTGGCGATGGACGTAACGCCTTTGTTTCTGATTCCGCACGGAACTATATAATCAAAATATGAAAGATCTGTCGTTACATTCAGTGCAAAACCGTGCATCGTCACCCATCGGGAAGCACGAACTCCCAATGCACAAATTTTTCTTGCAGCTGCTGAATCCGGTGCAATCCACACTCCTGTTTCTCCGGCACTCCGCTCACCTTTGATTCCATAATCTGCCAAAAGACGAATGACAATATCTTCCAACATCCTTAAATACTTGCCGATATCCGTGAAAAAATTTTCCAAATCCAGAATCGGATAGCCCACCAACTGTCCGGGACCGTGAAATGTAATATCGCCTCCTCTGTTGATGTTGTAACAAGCAGCACCAATGTTTTTTAAACGTTCTTCAGAAATCAACAAATGTTCTTTTAATCCATTTTTACCAATGGTGTAAACAGGAGGATGCTCCACGAGAAGTAACGTATTTGAAGTGTTTTCAGTTCCGTTCGTCTTTCTGTTATTGCTTTTGATTTCCAATATTTCCGAAAATAAATTTTCTTGTAAATCCCAAGTTTCTTTATAGTCTTTCAGTCCGAGGTTTATAATATTGATTTCCTTGTTCATAGCTTATTTTCTGGTACTCCAAAAGTACGTTAAGCGTGCTTTAAGAACTCTAAAAACACATTTTTTTTTTAATAAAGCGGTTTTAGTTGTAACAAATAAGTATTTTTACGTACCCACAAATTTAACTTAAAATAACATGTCACTGAAATCACGTATTTTTGCAATTGCATTTTTTGCAATCATGAGTGCTTATTCCCAATCCACTATTTGGGAATCAGTTTCAAAAAAACAAGAAGAAAAAATGTTTCTTGGGATGGAATTTCCTGAAAAACATACTTTATATACATTAAATTTAGAATCTTTAGAATCCGTGCTTTTTATAGCAGAAAACAGATTCTCATCCTATTCATCGGCAGTCATCCAACTCCCGAACGGCAAAAAAGAACTTCAGCAATTCCGAGTTTACCACGCATCAAATTTCTCTCCTGAATTGCAATCTAAATTTCCTCAAATTCAAGCTTTTGTAGCTCAAGGAATTGACGATCCTTCTGCTGTGGCAAGATTTAGCATCTCACCTTACGGATTTTTTGCAACCATCAGTTCCGGCAACTTTTCTACATTGGTTATTGAACAAATACCACAACATCCGACACAATATATTGTCTATAATCAGAAGGATAAAGCTTCTAATAAACTTTTTGAATGTGAAACTCGAAACTTGCTTCCTGCCCACACGATAAATCCGGATTCCGATGTTCCTGAAAACGACGGGAACCTTCGAACTTTCAGACTGGCAATGGCTGCAAACAGCGATTACTCTTCCTTTCATCTGCAACGGCAAAACATTCCGGCTTCTGCAAATACTGCTACAAAAAAAGCTGCTGTTTTAAGTGCTATGAATGAAGCTTTAGTAATGATAAACCACGTTTTTGAAAGAGATATCGCCGTGCATTTGCAATTGGTTCCGGACAATGATTTGTTGATTTTCTTAGACGCATCTGATGATCCTTACACACCTTATAATACATCAAATAATATTGCAGAAAACATTTTAGTGTGCAACGATCTTATCGGTGTCAATAATTATGATATCGGTCATGTTGTAAGCGGACTTAATTTAGGTGGCCTTGCATACGTAGGAGCAGTTTGTTGGGATGATTACAAAGGCGGCGCAGTTTCGGGACATGCAGATCCTGTAGGCACTTCTTTCTACAATTTGGTTTTGCATGAAATGGGACATCAATTTGGTGCCAATCATTCCTTTAATAATTCCTGTGGAGGGAATAGAAGTCTTGCTACATCAATCGAACCCGGTAGTGGCACAACTATTATGAGTTATGCCGGATTGTGCGCTCCGAATGTTTTCTCTGAAAGTATTTCTTATTTCAACGGTCGCAGCATTCAAGAGATGTGGAATAATATAAATTATGGAAATAGCCAATGCGGACAGTTAACACCCACTAATAATACACGTCCTTCGGTAACACCCGGAAGCAGATATATAATTCCAAAATCCACTCCTTTTATTTTAGAAAGTGACGTTACCGATCCCGATGATCCTACCGGAACAAACCTCACTTATTCTTGGGAACAAATCAATCCACAAGAAGGACACATGCCGCCTCAAAATACAAATGAGCAAGGTCCTATGTTTTTAATTGAAGAACCTCAGAGTAAGAGTTACAGGTATATGCCAAATATGCAAACCATTCGGGTTGGACAGACTCAAAACAGATGGGAAGTGGTTCCGGCTGTGGGCAGGGTTATGAATTTTTCCGTAATTGTTCGAGACAATCATCCGGGGGGAGGTTCTACAAACATTGCCAATACACGAGTAAGCGTAGATGACAATTCCGGACCATTTGTGGTTACTTCTCAAAATACTCCGGTTACTTGGTCAACAAAAACTTACGAATATATTACTTGGGATGTAGCCGGAACAGATACCGGTGCTGTAAATACTACCGAGGTTAAAATATTATTTTCAGAAGACGGAGGTTATACTTATCCCCACGTCCTTGCTTCAAATGTTCCCAATACAGGAAGTGCGCGCATACACGTTCCTTCAGTAAATACTACTTCCGGACGCGTTATGGTTCGCGGAAGCAACAATATCTTTTTTGATATCAACAACGCCGATATTGTGGTTACGGGTGAATTAGGCAATGAAACAAATGAATTTGCCAATTTTTTACTTTCTCCCAATCCCGGAAGTGTTTTCAACCTCAGTTTCACACCCGCAAACCAAGCCCCTATTCAATTGACTTTGTACGATTTACGCGGAAGATTGATTGATCAAAGGATTTACAATGACATTGATACTTCACAATTTAGAGAACAACTTAATTACAGTCGTTTACAAAATGGAGTCTATTTTCTTATTATTAAAAACGGCAATCACACGACTACAAAAAAACTGATAAAAAAGTAATTCTGTAATTACTCCTCTTCACAGATAAGTGGATTTATGTAAAC
The DNA here is from genome assembly GCA_964636665.1 of uncultured Flavobacteriaceae bacterium. Lineage (GTDB taxonomy): Bacteria > Bacteroidota > Bacteroidia > Flavobacteriales > Flavobacteriaceae > JAAYLC01. The sequence goes on along the minus strand of CAZWVT010000010.1, from coordinate 28,189 downwards.
TTCTAAAGTGTTTTTTTAGAAGACTTTAGTATATTTACAAATTCAATTTTTATCAATTAATTATGAGCCTTAAAAAGTTAACTCAAAAACCTCTTTTGGTACTTATTCTATTATTGAGTATAAGTATTAGTGCACAAAACTCTTTGTGGCAGCAAGTAGCTATTACTGAAACTCAATCTTTTGATTTGGAAAAACGGAATAGCACTCCTACTATATTCGATGTCTATAATTTAGAGCTCCAAAATTTTAAAAATATTATTCAGCAAGCACCGAAGCGGTTTAACGGTACTTCTTCTATAATTATCCCTTTACCTACAGGAAACGGACAACTGCAAAACTTCCGTATTTATGAGGCTTCTATTTTTGAGGATGAACTTCAGTCAAAATATCCTGATATCCGTTCGTATGTCGGACAAGGAATAGATGACCCTACTGCCGTAGCACGTTTTAGTGTTTCTCCTTTTGGCGTGAATATCATGATAAGTTCTGTTAATTTTTCTACGGTGTACATCGATCCTTATACAAAAGATAAAACACATTATATTACATACAGCCGAGCAGATCTACCGGAATATGAAGATGGATTTTATTGTATGGTAGATGAAGTAGCAAGCAACATGGTTGGACCGATTGACAACATTGCCCATCGAAATCCGAATGATGGCAAATTGAGAACTTTCCGATTGGCTTTGGCTTGTACCGGAGAATATGCTATTTTCCATCTAAACAGACAAGGCATTAGCAGCACTGCTTCAGAGGCTGTTAAAAAAGCGGCAATACTCAGTGAAATGAATGTCGCAATGACTCGTGTAAACGGTATTTACGAAAGAGATTTGGGAATTTCGATGACCATCATAAACAACAATGATTTATTAATCTTTTTAAACCCTTCAACAGATCCTTATACCAACAATAACGGAACGGCCATGTTAAATCAAAACCAAACCACCGTGAATAATTTAATTGGAAATGCCAACTACGACATAGGTCATGTTTTTAGTACCGGAGGAGGTGGAATTGCCCAATTGCGCTCTCCTTGCGTACCGGGAATGAAAGCACGCGGAGTTACCGGACTGCCTCAACCCGTTAATGACCCTTTCTATATCGATTACGTATCTCACGAAATGGGACATCAATTTGGTGGAAATCACACTTTTAACAATTCCTGTCAAGGGAACAGAAATCCCGGGACTGCTGTTGAACCCGGAAGTGGCTCAACCATTTTAAGTTATGCAGGAATCTGTCCGCCAAACGTTAAAAACCGAGCTGATGATTACTTTCATGCAATAACCGTTGCTGAAATTTGGTCGAATATTTCTATTGGCCAAAGTACCTGTGGCACACAAACAAACACAAACAATCAACCTCCTATTGCAACTACACAATCACTTTACCACATTCCGAAATCTACCCCTTTTATTTTGGAAGGAACAGCAATAGACCCTGATGATCCAACAGGAGCTTCTTTAACTTATACTTGGGAACAAATGAATCCGCAACAAGCACAAATGCCACCTCAAAATACAAGTGCATTAGGACCTCTTTTTAGATCTCTCCCACCGACCAATACTCCTGTGCGTTTTATGCCGGCAATCCAAACCGTAATAAACGGAAATACGCAAAGCACTTGGGAAGTGATTCCAAATGTTGCCCGGACTATGAACTTTAGATTTACCGTGCGCGACAATCACCCTGGAGGAGGCGCTTCTGATCACAGCAATACGTCAATTAATGTTGCCGGAAATGCAGGTCCCTTTGTAGTGACATCGCACAATACGCCATCAACTTGGACAACACAAACTCAAGAAACAATTACTTGGGATGTTGCCGGCACAAATGCAGGATCTGTCAATTGTGCAACCGTTGATGTTTTCTTTTCTACTGACAGCGGAATTACATATCCAATAACCATTGCAACAGGACTTCCAAATACAGGAAGTGCGGTGATTGACGTTCCTAATTTAAATACCAATAGAGGTCGGTTTATGATTCGTGGAGGCGGGAATATATTTTATGATGTCAATAACGCATTAATCAGCGTTACCGGTACTGTAGATACAGAAGATTTCACATTTGAAGAGTTTGTAGTTTACCCAAATCCTACAAAAGGAATTTTCAGTTTAAAATTAACTCCCGACACAAATTCTCCTGTGGCAGTTTCCATTTATGACATTCGAGGAAGATTAATAAAAGCTGATACCTTTGAGGAAAATTTAACCACTGTTTTCCATAAAGAATTCGATTTAAATCATCTTGAAACAGGAATATATTTTATTATGGTTAAAAATGGAGATAAAAAAGCAACTAAAAAGCTGATTAAAAACTAATAATATTCAATCTCTTTTTTCTTAAAACCTCTCAAAAGCCATCTATTATAGATTTGCATTTGAGAGGTTTCTTATTTGGTATTATTAAAACAACTATTTATCGGTTTTTTATTTGACTTTTGTAATATTACTCATTTAAGGAATAAT
>CAZWVT010000010.1:19324-25615 GCA_964636665.1 uncultured Flavobacteriaceae bacterium | reverse complement strand
ATTTAAGGAATAATATGTATTTTTGTAATAATAAATAATATTTTGTGGTAGCAGTTATTATAGGGGACATTATTGCATCACGCAGTTTAAAAAATCAAGAGCTGTGGTTGAACCCGTTAAAAAAGTTTTGGAGTCGCAATTGCAACAGCGATGACGGTGCTGGCAATTGAGAATTAAACCAAAAAAATCTGACTTATTATAGCTTTACTGTCCGCTTAACGTGGTTGATTTTTTGTTCTCTTTCTTTCATATTGAATTTCACTTCAAATATTAATGAATTCCCCATCTTCTCTGCTTTCAGACTTCCATTTAATACAGGAAAAAATCCGGCTTCTCCTTTGCAATAACAATGTTTTCCCCAAAGCACATTAACTTCAGTCAGTCCGTTGTTTTTCAAGCTCAAAGTTTGAATATCATTGGGAATTTCAAAATGAATCGTTTCCGAATAGTTTCCATCGGCGGTTCCTTCCGGACCTTTTTCGGAGTAACTGAACTCAACTACCAAATTATTTCCTTTTCCGATATCGGGATACATAGCTCCGGTGCCATCTTCTAAAAGCGTCAATTTGCTGTTCTTATGCAGAACGATATTGCACGTTCCGGAATCAGGGCAGGTTTCGGGGGAAGCTGATATACTTTTACTACCGGTATTATTATCCATTTGCTGTGATTTACAAGCTCCAAAAAAAATTACGAGAGCAAAAAGGTAAAGAATTCTCATATTCTATTTTTTAAATTTATCGAAAACAAGGGTTAAAAGTTAAGAAAACAAAAGATATCATTTTCTTTTCAGTTTATTTTTTGAGTATTAATTAACAAAAATCAAAACACCGTCAGATTCATTCACCTCACATTTAAGTGTGTATTTGTTATCTTTGCACTCTTATAAAAAACAAACATTATGCAAGCTACCGGTTTAGAAAACGTTCGACGTGAAAAACTCAACCAACTTCGTGAATTAGGAATCAATCCATATCCGGCCGATTTATATCCGGTTAATCATACTTCCAAAGAAATTAAAGAGGATTTTCAAGAAGGAAAAGAAGTCATTATTGCCGGTCGGTTAATGACGCGTCGGATTCAAGGGAAAGCTTCTTTTGCAGAATTACAAGACGCCGAAGGACGAATTCAAGTTTATTTTAATCGCGATGAAATTTGCCCCGGAGAAGACAAAACCATGTATAATGAAGTTTACAAAAAACTGTTGGACATTGGAGATATCATCGGTGTTGAGGGTATTCTTTTTACAACTCAAGTAGGAGAAAAAACAGTAATGGTAAAGAATTTTACCGTTCTCAACAAGACATTGAGGCCACTGCCACAACCACGTGAAGATGCCGACGGAAAAATCCATCACGCATTTACCGATCCGGAGCAACGTTATCGTCAGCGTTATGCCGATTTAATAGTAAATCCTCACGTTAAAGAAATTTTCATAAAACGCACGAAACTCTTCAATGCGATGCGGACGTTTTTCAATGAACGCAGTTACATGGAAGTAGAAACTCCTGTTTTGCAACCAATTCCCGGAGGCGCGGCAGCACGACCTTTTGTTACACATCACCATGCTCTGGACATTCCGCTGTATCTTCGAATTGCCAATGAGCTTTATCTGAAACGTTTAATTGTCGGTGGTTTTGACGGCGTATATGAATTTTCCAAAAACTTCAGAAATGAAGGAATGGACCGAACCCACAATCCGGAATTTACCGCCATGGAAATCTATGTTGCCTACAAAGACTACAACTGGATGATGGAATTCTGCGAAAAATTGCTTGAACATTGTGCTATCGCTGTAAACGGAACGACAAAAGCCACTTTTGGAGAACATGAAATTGATTTTAAAGCTCCCTACGAGCGGATAACTATGACTGATGCCATTCTCAAATACACAGGATTCGACATCAACGGAAAAAGCGAAAATGAAATTCGGGAAGCAGCTTTAAAAATGGGCGTCGAGGTAGATGAAACTATGGGTAAAGGAAAATTAATCGATGAAATTTTTGGAGAAAAAGCAGAACCAAATTTTATTCAGCCGACTTTCATCATCGATTATCCCAAGGAAATGAGTCCTTTATGCAAAGAACACCGCGAAAATCCAGAGCTTACCGAACGATTTGAGCTTATGGTATGCGGAAAAGAAATTGCAAATGCTTATACCGAATTAAACGATCCTATCGATCAGCACGAACGATTTGTCGAGCAATTAAAACTATCAGAAAGAGGAGATGAAGAAGCTTCTTCTTACATCGATTATGATTTTTTACGCGCATTGGAATACGGAATGCCGCCTACCAGCGGTTTAGGAATCGGGATGGATCGCTTGATTATGTTTTTGACAAACAATGCCTCAATTCAAGAAGTATTATTTTTCCCTCAAATGCGCCCGGAACAGAAAAAACCTGTCTTATCGGAAGACGAAACGCACCTGTTATCGCTACTTAAAGAAGAAACAACATCATTGGATGAAGTTAAATCTCAAAGCGGATTGAGTAATAAAAAGTGGGACAAAGCAATCAAAGGATTGACAAAAGCAAAACTTGCCTCCGTAGAAAAAGATGGTGATTTACTCACGGTAAAAAAAATATAACTGTTAAAAACAATTTTAAAATTATTTTTTCAAAACCGCATAAACTGAACATTTTTATGCGGTTTTGATTTTTTTGGCTTATATTTTGCATTATATCCAAGCGTAAAGCATTACTTTTAGTAATCTGAATTTAAAACAAAAATCAAAATGAAAAAATTAATCTCAATATTCGCAATAACAGCTTTCTTTTTTGTCGGTTTTCAGACTGTCAATGCACAATCATTGACTGAAAATAAAGACCGTCCGGAGGTAATAGCAAAAAATAAGTCTGATTTAATGACCGAGAAATACAATTTAAACGGAAATCAATCCAGAGCGGTTTTTAGAGCATTGGTAAAAAAAGAAGTTGACTACCAAAAGAGCGTTACCGGAAAAGACCAAAGTTCGGCTGCTGTCAGAAGTGAGAAAGAAAAAATAGACAACAATTTACGTGCTGAGATGAAAAAGATTTTGACTGATGAACAATTTGCCCAATGGGAAGAAGATAATTAATCTCAATCTTTAAGAAGTCATAAAAACTTTGCGCCCTGCCGTTATTCTCACAGCAGGGCGCAACTTTTTATTATAATTTCATCTGCTTATGTTATCCGAATAACCAGCGATAAATATCGTTGCCATTGGCAAAAAGCAATAAGGCGATTAAGATGAAAAAGCCTATCATTTGGGCAAATTCCATAAACTTATCTCCCGGTTTTCTTCCTGTTATTATTTCATAAAGCAAAAACATCACATGCCCTCCGTCCAATGCAGGAATGGGTAAAATATTCATAAACGCTAAAATGATGGAAATAAATGCGGTGGTTTCCCAAAAGTTTTGCCAATTCCAGGTAGCAGGAAATAAGCTTCCAATCGTAGCAAAACCACCTACTTGGGTTGCTCCTTTTTTGGTGAAAACATATTTCATCTGAGCGGCATAATCTTTTAATGTGTTATAACCGTACGAGAAACCGCCCACGATACTCTCACCCAAAGAATATTCAATTTTTGTTTGACCCAATTGAGGAAGAAGTTCTTTTGAAGAATACAATATTCCCAACAATCCGTCTTCATTCGGAGTGATATAAAGTGTTTGTTGTTCTCCCTCACGAAGCACTACAATTTCATGTTCTCTATCCTTATCTTGTTCAAAAATTTGTTGGAATTCATCTCTGTAGGTTACATTTACGCCGTTGATTGCAATAATTCGATCAGTCGCTTTCAGACCGGCTTTGGCTGCGGGAGTATCTGCAAATACTGAATCTATAGCTGTACTTGTTCGTGGCCAAAAAGGTTGCATAATATCGGCTTTAAACATTTGCATGCCGATATCTTCAGGAAGCGTAATGGTTTCTATCGAGCCATTGGAATGTTTTACTTCAATAGATCTGGCATCTCGCAGAAATAAATGAAGATTGATTTCCATTACATTATCCAAGGGTTTTCCGTCAATTTTTAGGATTTGGTCACCATCTTGAAAACCAAATTCTTTAAATTGTTGCGCTACTGCAAATCCTTGCGGAATATCTTCATTGGTGGTAATATTTTGTCCGTAATAAAAAAGAATCCCCATATAAATCATAAACCCGACAATAATATTTACAGTAACTCCACCGAGCATTATAATCAATCGTTGCCAGGCAGGTTTGCTTCGGAATTCCCAGGGCTTGGGAGGCTGCGCCATTTGTTCTTTATCCATGCTCTCATCAATCATTCCGGCTATTTTTACATATCCGCCCAACGGCAACCAACCGATTCCGTAAACAGTTTCACCTATTTTCTTTTTGAAAAGCGAAAATTTTACGTCGAAAAAAAGATAGAATTTCTCTACTCGGGTTTTAAATAATTTTGCAGGAATAAAATGCCCCAATTCGTGAAGTACAATCAACAACGATAGACTTAGCAACAATTGAATGGCTTTAATGGCAAATGGACTCATTTGATATTTGGAAAAAAATTAGGCACAAAAGTAATCTTTTCAAACTTGCAAAAAAAATAATGTTCTTTTCCGGTTTGCAGGTTTTACATTCCATTTACATCTCTATCTGTGGATTATACATCAAAAAGAACCTGACTTTTTTAAAAAAACTCCAAACAAATTTATACCATCCATTATCTGATGCGTTTTTAAATAATAAGATTTTCTAAAGATAACAATCGTTTTTCCTCTTTTCACATAGATTTATAATGTTTCAAAGAGGATTAGCTTAAAGATATCTTGAAGATTTATCGAAATGAATGTATTTTTGCACTGATAAAAATAAACTCAAAAAAATTGCTCGATTTTTTTAAAAAATATAAGTTCTTCGCCATTGTAATGTTGGTTTTATCTGCAATAATCATCACGGTGATGATGCAGATTGTACGACCGGAAAAAAGATTGAAAATTTACCAACCTTATCAGGTAGATTTAACCTTAGTAGATTCGACCAAACATTATGTAAAAAAATATCACACCATCGCTGATTTTGCATTGACTAACCAAAACGGAGAAACTGTAACGCAACGCGATTATGAAGATAAAATTTACATTGCCGATTTTTTCTTTACTACTTGTCAGACTATATGTCCGATTATGACCGACAACATGGTTGAACTTCAAGAAGCCCTTAAAAATGACGACCATATCTTGTTGCTTTCTCATACCGTAACTCCTGAAATTGACGACGTTGCTCGTTTAAAAGAATACGCAATTGAAAAAGGTGTCATTGATTCAAAATGGAATCTCGTTACCGGCGATAGAAAAGAAATTTACGACCTTGCCCGGAAATCCTACCTTGTAGCAAAAGACAATCCTTACGAAGAATTTGATTTAATCCACACGGAAAATTTTGTTTTGGTCGATACACAAAAACGCATTCGCGGATTTTATGACGGAACAGATTCTGATGAAATGAAACAACTTTTAAAGGACATCCGAATCTTGGAAAATGAAATCTACGAAAACTGATAAATCATTATCGTTCGGGTTTGTAGTTTTTTATAGCTTCTACAATTGAGAGTAAATTGCTTACACCTCTCGGACGCAATAAAATTTCTTTATTCGCACCTAACACAAAAAATGTCGGAGTTGCCTGAATGTCGTAAGTGTTTGCAATTTCATCACGCCATTGATCGAGTCCCAAAACATTGATATAAGTTGAAAATTGTTTTGAAAACCGCGACCAATTCTCTTTTTCAATTTCCAATGCGATGGTAACTACGCGGATTTTTGAAGTCGGAATGTCTTTTAATTGTTCATAAATTACAGGCATTTGATCGGTACAATGTGGGCATTCGGTACTCCAAAAAATGAGCACGTAATAATCTGAACCTTGTAACTCACGAAAAGTTTTGCTTTCATCGTAATGCATCAATTTAAAATCGGGTGCGATAGCTCCTACGGAGGTATTTACAATGCGCTCCAGGTTTGTAGCAAGTTCCTCATCTCCCTGGGTTCTAGCCACTCGAATTAAATGTCTTGACGCCAAATAATTTGCAGCATTTGTTCGTCTGCCGTCATATAGAAATTGCCAGAAATCAGTCAATAAGTTTTTTTGATAATCTCGCCCTGAAAGCAAAGTTTCACGGACAATATCATCTATTACAGCTCGAAAGTTTTCGTTGTTGTTTAAGGTTACAAATTCATAATAATACCGTTTTATCAAGTCGAGGGCAAATCCGGAGTTTTGTAGAAAATCTGATGAAAAATCAAAAGAATCGAAATAATTGCTTTTTCGATAAAT
>CAZWVT010000010.1:0-19224 GCA_964636665.1 uncultured Flavobacteriaceae bacterium | reverse complement strand
TTTGAAAATGAAAAATCGATATCTTCATTTCCGTTGTATATAATGGTAAAAGCATTTTCTCTTTCCGGTAAATCATAGACAACTTTATATACGCCGGATTTCGCATTCTCTTCTAAAGACAAATCAATAGAACCGTTTGCACCGATTTTTCCGTTTACTGAATAAACCCATCGTTCTGAAGTAACTTTATAAACAATGATAAAATCAAAATCTTCGGCGGGTTCAAATGTTCCGGAAATTGTATGTTGGGCAATTGATAATGAAGGTAAAAGAAACAATCCTATCAAAAAAAATTTTAGCATAATCTGCATTTTTACTCATTTAAATTAGGAGTCATTATAAAATTATATTTCACGCAACTGTTTCAGTGCTTTTTCTACGGAATTAATATTTTCAAATGTCATCAACAATCGCAATCCGTTTCGGGTTTCCTTCTGATTCATTTTCACCTGTTTGGAAACCGTTTTCATATATTCCAATATACGGCCAAAGGTTTTACTGTTATAAAAACCGCTTTCTTGGTCAGCAATAAAATATCCAACCATCCGATTGTTTTTGATGACAATGCGTTCAAAACCAAGATTTATAGCCAACCATTTTAAGCGTATGCTGATTAATAAATTTTGAGTTTCATCCGGAAGCGGTCCAAATCGATCTTCCATTTCAGACGCAAATTTCTCAAGTTCTTCTTCGGTTTTTAATTCGTTCAGACGGGTGTATAAATTCAGTCGTTCTGTGATGTTATTGACATAATCTGTAGGGATTAGCAATTCCAAATCAGTATCAAAAGTCGTTTCTCTGATGTACTCTTTTTTGGTGTCATCAGAAGTTTCATAAAGCGTTTTAAATTCGTTTTCTTTTAATTCATCAATGGCTTCGGTCAAAATTTTCTGATAGGTTTCAAACCCAATCTCATTGATAAACCCGCTTTGTTCTCCTCCCAACAAATCGCCCGCCCCGCGTATTTCCAAATCTTTCATCGCAATGTTTAATCCGCTTCCCAAATCAGAAAATTGCTCCAAAGCATTCATTCGTTTTCGAGCTTCTTCAGTCATCACAATTTCATCGGGGGTGATAAAAAAACAAAAAGCTTTTTTATTACTTCGTCCAACCCGTCCGCGCATTTGATGCAAATCTGATAAGCCGAAATTATTGGCATTGTTGATAAAAATAGTGTTGGCATTGGGAACGTCCAAACCACTTTCCACGATAGTTGTTGAAACGAGGACATCAAATTCGTTATTCATGAATCGGAGCATCAAATCTTCCAATTTCTTTCCGTCCATTTGGCCATGACCGATTCCAATTTTTGCATCCGGCACAAGTCGCTGAATCATTCCGGCTACTTCTGCAATATTCTGAATCCGATTGTGAATAAAAAACACCTGACCGCCACGAGATATTTCATAACTAATGGCATCTCGGATAATTTCTTCTGAAAAACGAATTACTTGGGTTTCCACCGGATATCGATTAGGCGGAGGCGTGGTAATCACCGATAAATCGCGTGCAGCCATCAAACTAAATTGAAGCGTTCTCGGAATGGGCGTTGCAGTTAGTGTCAGCGTATCAATATTTTCTTTTAACGTTTTGAGTTTATCTTTAACGGCTACTCCGAATTTTTGTTCTTCATCGATAATCAGCAATCCCAAATCCTTAAATTCTACATTTTTATTTACCAACTGATGCGTTCCGATGACAATATCCAGTTTTCCGTTTTTTAAATCTTCGAGAATCGTTCTTCTTTCTTTGGCAGTTCGAAATCGGTTGAGGTAATTGACCGTTACCGGCATATCCGCAAGTCTGTCGGTAAAAGTTTTGAAATGTTGAAATGCCAAAATCGTAGTAGGCACCAACACGGCAACTTGTTTTCCGTTATCTACTGCTTTAAAAGCTGCGCGAATGGCAACTTCAGTTTTTCCAAAACCAACATCGCCACACACCAGCCGATCCATTGGACGGTCGCTTTCCATATCGCGTTTTACATCTTCCGTAGCGCTGCTTTGGTCGGGCGTATCTTCATAAGCAAAAGAAGATTCCAATTCCGCTTGTAAATAACTGTCGGGATTAAATGCATAACCTTCCACGGTTCTTCTCTTGGCATAAAGTTCAATCAGATTAAAGGCAATTTCCTTAACCCGGGCTTTTGTTTTTGCTTTGAGTTTTTTCCAAGCATCACTCCCGAGTTTGTAAATCTTAGGTTCTTTGCCATCTTTTCCGTTATATCTGGAAATTTTATGCAATGAATGAATGCTTACATATAAAATATCGCGGTCGCCGTAAAACAATTTTATCGCTTCTTGCATCCTTCCTTCCACTTCAATTTTTTGCAATCCGCCAAATTTCCCGATTCCGTGATCGATATGGGTTACGTAATCTCCCACTTCAATATTGGAGAGTTCTTTGAGCGTAATCGCCTTTTTTTTAGCATATCCGTTTTTTAATCGGAAGCGGTGATAACGCTCAAAAATCTGATGGTCGGTATAACAAGCAATTTTTAAATCGTAATCAATAAATCCTCGATACAGCGGAAACACTAACGTTTCAAATTGATTTACCTTCTTTTCCGTATCTCGAAAAATATCCCGAAGCCGTTTGGCTTGTTGTTCTGTGCTGCAAAAAATATAATTTTTAATCCCATCCTCGTGATTTTTATTTAAATCGTCAATCAACAAATTAAAATGCTTGTTAAAGGACGGTTGAGGACGAGTTTGGAAAGTAATTAATACATCGGTTTTTTGATGGAGCGGTTTTCTTAGATAAACTTGCGTAAAACTATTCAGTTGATTAGATAAATCTTCAGACGTAACGAATAGTTCTTTAGGTTTTGCACGTTTAATTATCGGATTCAGACCCTCGTGAATTTCTTCTGCTTTTTCAAAAAGTTGGTTAATTCGCCCCAATACATACGATTCATTTTTAATAAAAACCACCGTTTTTGACGCGATGTATTTCAGAAAAGACTCACGTGTTTCTTCAACAGTTTTATGCTCAATATTCGGAATTATATTAACTTTTTTCTTGGTGTTCAATGACAATTGCGTCTCGACATCAAAAGTTCGGATGCTGTCTATTTCATCTCCAAAAAATTCTATCCGATAAGGCTCGTCATTGCTAAAACTAAAAACATCTACAATTCCACCGCGAACAGCAAATTCTCCCGGTTCTGTTACAAAATCTGTTCGTTTAAAATGATATTCAAAAAGCGTTTCATTGATAAAATCCAGCGAGAGTTTATCTCCAACATTAATTTTCAATGTGTTTTTTTTCAATTCCTTTCGGGTGATGACTTTTTCAAACAAAGCATCGGGATAAGTAACGATAATCGCAGGTTTCTTTTTGGAATTGATTCTGTTTAACACTTCCGAACGAAGCAACACATTTGCATTATCTGTTTCTTCAATTTGATAAGCACGACGGTAACTCGCAGGATAAAACAACACATTTGAATCTCCCAGCAGACTTTCTAAATCATTCAGATGATACGCAGCCTCTTCTTTATCTTCTAAAATAAACAAAAAAGGCAATCGCTGTTCTTTAAAATTTTCTGCCAAAACCATTGAAACGGCGGAACCTGTAAGTCCATCAATAAATATTTCAGGTTGAGAATCGACAATGGCATTCTTCAATTCTTCCGTCTTGGAGAATTGAGAATAAAAGGAAGGTATCTTATTAGTTTGCATCAATTTTGCAAAAGTAATTCAAACGCTTCTATCCTCCAAAAACAGCATGTTTTTGTGTTGCTATTTATTATCAAAAGCTGTCCAACCTCTTGCTTTTAAAGCAATTTCAGTCGAAGCGCGAGTAATGAGATTCTTAGCCAAATCTTTGGTAATATGTCCGATTACCGTCAGGTGCGGATTTCCTTTAATCTTCGGAAAATCATCCATCCCGATGGTAAATAGCAATTCGTAATCTTCGCCACCGTTTAGTGCGATGGTCGTACTGTCCAACTCAAATTCTTCACAAGTTGAAATCACCTGCGGATCGATGGGGATTTTTTCTTCATACAGCCGACATCCAACATTGGATTGGGTACAAATATGAAAAATCTCCGACGACAAACCGTCAGAAATATCAATCATCGCTGTCGGGCGCACTTCCAAGTCTCGTAAAAGAATCGGAATGTCTTTACGTGCTTCGGGTTTTAGCTGTCTTTCTACCAAATAAGAATACGGTTCAAGGTCGGGTTGGGATTGGGGATTTACCAAAAACACTTGTTTTTCTCGTTCTAAAACTTGCAAGCCCAAATAAGCTCCTCCCAGGTCGCCGGTAACAACAAGCAAGTCATTTTCCTTGGCGCCGTTTCTGTAAACAGCTTCTCCTTTCTTTACAGTGCCAATTGCAGTAACGCTGATGATTAATCCTGTTGTTGAGGAAGTCGTATCACCTCCAATCAAGTCCACCGAATAAATATCGCATGCTGTTTGAATTCCGGCATATAATTCTTCCAATGCTTCAACCGGAAATCGATTGGAAACTGCAATACTCACCGTAATTTGTTTCGCTTCGGCATTCATAGCATAAACATCGGAAAGATTTGCGATTACCGCTTTATATCCCAAATGTTTTAAAGGCATATAAGCCAAATCAAAATGAATGTTTTCTAAAAGCATATCGGTAGTGACGACCAATTCTTCATCGGAATTGCAACCCAATACAGCCGCATCATCTCCCACTCCTTTTATGGTTGTGGCATGTTTTATTTTGAAATTCTCAGTGAGGTGGTCAATCAAACCAAATTCACCCAAATTTTCTACATCTTGCCAGTTATTCTCCTTGTTTTCAAACATGATTTTTTATTTTAATTGCAAAAGTAAAGTTTTTCAACCTCAAAAGGAGAAGACTTTCAAGTTTATAAAAAGAGTAATTCCTATGGGAAAGACAATTGAATTAATTATCTTTGCACCACTAATTTAGAACTATTCTATATTATGATCAAAGTAAGCGAAAGTGCCAAAGCCAAGCTTGCACAACTTATGGCGGATGACGGATTTCATATTTCTGACGATTTTGTCCGTGTTGGCGTTAAAAGCGGTGGCTGTTCGGGATTGAGTTATGATCTCAAGTTTGATAAAATCATGAGCGAAAACGACAAACTCTTTGAAGATCAGGGCGTAAAAATTGCCGTGGACAAGAAGAGTTTTTTGTACTTGGTAGGGACTACCTTAGAATACAGCGGAGGTCTTAATGGCAAAGGATTTGTTTTTAAAAATCCCAATGCCAACAGAACCTGCGGCTGCGGAGAATCTTTTTCTCTATAAAATTTATACTATTTAATCTTCAAGTTTTTACTTGAAACAGCGATATTTGAGAGAACATGAAATATACTGAAGACGATTTAAAAAAAGAATTAGAAACCAAAGAATACGAATATGGTTTCTTTACAGATATTGACTCTGATACGTTTCCTCCGGGATTAAACGAGGATGTTATTCGAGCCATTTCAGCCAAAAAAGAAGAGCCGGAATGGATGACTGAATGGCGATTGGAGGCTTTCCGTTATTGGCAAACAATGGAAGAACCGGAATGGGGAAATATCAATTACAAAAAACCCGATTTCCAAGCCATATCTTATTTTTCTGCACCTAAGAAAAAGCCTAAATACGACAGTTTGGACGAAGTAGATCCGGAATTATTGGATACTTTTAAAAGACTGGGAATTCCTATCGAAGAACAAAAACACCTTGCCGGAGTTGCAGTTGATGTGGTTATGGATTCCGTATCCGTAGCCACGACATTTCAAGATACTTTAGCCAAGCTCGGAATTATTTTCTGTCCGATTTCAGAAGCGATTAAAAAATATCCGGATTTGGTACGCAAATATCTTGGAACGGTTGTGCCGCCGAGAGACAATTTTTATGCAGCATTAAACAGTGCTGTGTTTAGCGACGGTTCGTTTTGCTACATTCCAAAAGGCGTAAAATGTCCGATGGAGCTTTCTACTTATTTCCGTATCAATCAAGGAGGCACCGGACAGTTTGAAAGAACACTCGTGATTGCTGAAGACAGCAGTTACGTTAGCTACTTGGAAGGATGTACGGCCCCGAGTCGTGATGAAAATCAATTACACGCTGCGGTAGTTGAACTTATCGCCCTGGACAATGCAGAAATCAAGTATTCGACGGTTCAAAACTGGTTTCCCGGTGATAAGGATGGAAAAGGTGGAGTTTTTAACTTTGTAACCAAACGCGGATTGTGTGAGAAAAACGCAAAAATATCGTGGACACAAGTTGAAACCGGAAGTGCCATTACCTGGAAATATCCAAGTTGCATCCTTAAAGGCGACAATTCAATCGGCGAATTTTATTCTGTTGCAGTAACAAACAATCACCAACAGGCCGATACGGGGACAAAAATGATTCACATTGGTAAAAACACCAAGAGCACGATTATTTCCAAAGGTATTTCTGCCGGACATTCGCAAAACAGTTATCGCGGATTGGTAAAAATCCTTCCGGGGGCTGAAAATGCACGAAATTTTTCTGAATGTGATTCATTATTAATGGGCAACAAATGTGGTGCTCATACATTTCCATACATCGAAGTAAAAAACAAATCCGCTCAGGTGGAACACGAGGCTACGACAAGTAAAATTGGAGAAGACCAAATCTTCTATTGCAACCAACGCGGAATCGATACAGAAAAAGCCATTGCATTAATCGTCAATGGATTCAGCAAGGAAGTGTTAAACAAGCTTCCGATGGAATTTGCCGTAGAGGCTCAAAAATTATTGGAAATAAGTTTAGAAGGAAGTGTTGGATAACCTATGAAAACAATTCGTAACTCCATAAGAATCGCAGTTGTTGGCTTGTCATTTTTCTTGGTGGCAGCTTGTAATTCAAATGCAAAAAAAGAATCGGAAGAAACTTCTGAGGAACTCGTTGAAACCGAAGAAAAAAGCACAAAAGCTAAAATTTATCAAGGTGAATATGTTTATACGCCTGATGCTGCTGTACTCACCGGAAGAAATTTTGTGTACGGCGTTGAAATCAATGAACTTGCCAAAGAATTGGGAGCTCGGACAGACTCGGTCAAAACCTCTGTTCACGATGTGGTTCCGGTGCTGGTGCGCGGTGTAATTTCTCCAAAACCTGCCGATTCTGAAGGATGGGACGAAAGAATAACTATAACTGAAATAATTGATGTCAGCAAAACTCCGGTTCCTGTTGACATTCAACTGAATAAACAATAAAATATGCTTAAAATTAAAAACCTATATGCCGGAATCGATGGCAAAGACATCCTTCAAGGCGTTAATTTAACAGTAAATCCCGGAGAGGTTCATGCGATAATGGGGCCTAACGGTTCCGGGAAAAGTACTTTGGCTTCCGTTATTGCCGGAAAAGAAGATTATGAAATAACCCAAGGAGAAGTCCTTTTTGAAGATGAAAATATTTCTGAATTCGATCCTGAAGAACGGGCTCATAAAGGAATCTTTTTATCGTTCCAATATCCGGTAGAAATTCCGGGCGTGTCTGTAACCAACTTTATAAAAACAGCAATAAACGAAAGCAGAAAAGCACAGAAACTTGAAGAAATGCCTGCTTCGCAAATGCTGAAATTAATCAAAGAAAAAGCAGATATGCTTGAGATTGACCGAAAATTCCTTTCTCGTTACCTGAATGAAGGTTTTTCCGGAGGTGAAAAAAAGCGAAATGAGATTTTCCAAATGGCGATGCTCGATCCAAAATTGGCAATCTTAGACGAAACCGATTCAGGATTGGATATAGATGCATTGAAAGTAGTTGCAAACGGCGTGAACAAAATTAAAAATGAAGACAATGCAGTAGTGATTATTACCCACTATCAGCGATTATTGGATTATATCATTCCGGATTTTGTCCACGTAATGATGAACGGACGCATTGTAAAATCAGGCGGAAAAGAACTCGCTCACGAATTGGAAGCGAGAGGATATGACTGGATTAAAGAAAAGCAACTTTAATCTTCCCGAATGTCTGTTATCGGACATTTTAAACCGTTTAAACTTGAATTAAAAACAAATGGATTTTAAAGATAAATTACTGTCGTCTTATATCGCAATGGAAGATTATTTGGAGTATAACTCCCCTATCCACGATATCAGAAATAAGGCGATAAAAATATTTGAAGAAAAAGGGTTTCCTTCCAAAAAAGAGGAATCTTGGAAATATACTTCGCTTAACAGTGTATTAAAACCGGACTACAGCATTTTTTCCAACAAGGAACGCAATGTCAATATGGAATCGGTTCGTCGTTATTTTTTACACGAAATCGACACTTACAAAATCGTTTTTATCGATGGCGTTTACAGTTCGTTTCTTTCGGAAACAACCCATGATTCTGTGGATGTGTGCTTGCTTTCTTCTGCTTTGAATAAAAGCAAATACACACCTGTTATCGAAGCTTATTTTAATAAAACTGCGAAAAGTGACGGTTTGACTGCATTAAACACAGCATTTACCAGAGAAGGTGCTTACATCTATATTCCTGCGCATATCGAAGTTCGCAAACCTATTGAAATCATCAATTTCTCTACCGGTAATGAAGATGCTATTTTTCTTCAACCGCGAAATCTGATTGTCGTTGGCGAAAATTCACACGTTCAAATTATCGAACGCCATCAAAGTCTTTCTGACAATAAAGTATTGACCAATTCCGTAACTGAGATATTTGCCGAAAAGCGCGCTTACGTGGATTATTATAAAATCCAAAATGACAAACAGACGGCATCACTTATTGACAATACCTATATTTCCCAAGAACGAGAAAGTATTTGTCACGTACATACTTTTGCTTTCGGAGGAAATGTTGTTCGGAACAATCTGAATTTTTACCAAAAAGGAGAGCGTTGTGATTCTACGATGAAGGGAATAACCATTTTGGGAGACAAACAACATACCGACCACAATACATTGGTTCACCATACTGCTCCTAATTGTGAAAGTCACCAAGATTACAAAGGTCTGTATGCCGGAAGTTCTACAGGAGTGTTTAACGGAAAAATCCTTGTCGATAAAATTGCTCAGAAAATCGATGCATTTCAACAAAACAACAACATTCTGATTGACGACAAAGCAACAATCAACACAAAACCGCAGCTTGAAATATTTGCTGATGACGTTAAGTGTAGCCACGGTTGTACCATCGGACAGTTTGACCAAGAAGCATTGTTTTATCTTCGAAGCCGTGGAATCGGTCTTAAAGAAGCACGAGCTTTATTGATGTATGCTTTTGCCAATACCGTTTTGGAAAGCGTAAAAATTCCGGAAGTGAAAAAGCGCATCAACATGTTAATTGCTAAAAAAATCGGAGTGAATTTGGGTTTTGAATTATAAAATCCGTTTCCTGAAAATCTAAAATTCAGATTTCATTCCATAAATTTCTTTCTATGTCTTTTGATATTGAAAAAATCCGTGCCGACTTTCCCATATTATCCAGGAAAGTAAACGGCTACCCATTGATATATTTTGACAATGCCGCAACTTCTCAAACCCCGCGACAAGTTGTCGATACCATTGTGGATTATTACTATCAATACAATGCCAACATTCATCGCGGTGTGCATTCACTTTCTCAAGAAGCTACCGATGCCTATGAATCGGCAAGAAAGAAATTGCAAAAACATTTTAATGCCGAAAAAGAACACGAAATATACTTTACAGCCGGAACAACACACGGCATAAACTTGGTCACCCAAGGATTTTCCGAGTTTGTTGAAAAAGGCGATGAGATTATCGTTTCGGCAATGGAGCATCATAGTAACATTGTTCCTTTACAAATGCTTTGTGAAAAAACGGGTGCTGTTTTGAAAGTCATTCCAATGGAAGAAAACGGTACTTTGAATATGGAAACATTCGAAACGCTGCTTTCTGAAAAAACCAAGTTGGTTTGTGTAAATCACATTTCAAATGCGCTTGGAACGATCAATCCAATCGCAGAAATTATTGAAAAAACACATCAATACAACGCTGCGGTATTGATAGATGGTGCACAGGCGTGTTCGCATTTAATTCCGGATTTACAAGCATTGAATGTCGATTTTTATGTTACTTCCGCTCATAAAATGTACGGCCCCACGGGAATCGGCATGCTTTACATGAAGGAATCTTGGGCGAGAAAACTTCCTCCCTATCAAGGAGGCGGAGAAATGATTTCGGAAGTGACTTTCAAAAAAACGACTTATGCAGATTTGCCTCATAAATTTGAAGCAGGAACGCCCAATATTTGCGGAGGAATTGCTTTTGGAACTGCCATAGATTATATTAATAAAATTGGAATCGACAATATTATCGAGTACGAAGAATCTTTATTAAATTATGCGACCGAGCAATTATTGCAAATTGACGGAATGAAGATTTATGGTACGGGTAAAGATAAAACTTCGGTAGTTTCCTTTAATATCGAAAATATTCATCCTTACGATATCGGGACGATTTTGGATAAATTTGGAATCGCCGTAAGAACAGGGCATCATTGTGCACAACCCATTATGGATTTTTATAAAATTCCGGGAACTGTCAGAGCTTCATTTGCTTTTTACAATACTTTTAAAGAAATTGATGTCTTTGTAGAAGCTTTAAAAAAGGCAAAAATGATGTTGAGTTAAAGAAAAACATTAATTTCATCTTTGATTAATTGCAATTAAAACAAACGACAAATGAACAAGCTTTATATTTCTTTTCTTTTCATTATTTTCTTTATTGGATGTAAATCAACGATGAAAACAGCAGTAGCACCTGAGCAATTAAATGGAGAATACATGGTGTATGAAATCAATGATGTAGCGCTTGATAATCATGCAACAGCAATCCCGACATTCACGCTTTCTGCCGGAGAAAGTTATTTTCAAGGTAACGCCGGATGCAATTCCATTTTTGGAAATTATGAATTAGACGGAAGTAAAATCAACTTTCCGTCATTGGCAGTGTCAGAAAAATATTGTTCAGAAGGAAACATCATGGAAATTGAACGAAAATTTGTAGAAGCTTTAAACGAAACTAAAGACTATCGTTTGCATAACCGCGTATTGACACTTTACGGAAAAGGAAGCAAAATTTTATTGCGAGCGACAAAAACCCAAAAATAAATTAATGATTATGAGTATTGAAACCATTCAAGAAGAGCTGATTGACGAATTTTCTATGTTTGACGATTGGGTTCAACGGTATGAATATATGATTGATATGGGAAAATCATTACCGCTTATTGACGAAAAGCACAAAACCGACGACAAGCTAATCAAAGGATGTCAAAGCCGTGTATGGTTGCATTCTGAATTACAAGACGGAAAAGTAGTTTTCACTGCAGACAGCGATGCGATTATTACCAAAGGAATCGTAGCCATTTTAGTACGTGCGTTTTCCAATCATTCTCCTCAGGAAATATTGAACGCAAATACCGATTTCATAGATAAAATCGGACTAAAAGAGCACCTTTCGCCCACGCGTGCAAACGGGCTGGTATCCATGATAAAGCAAATGAAACTCGATGCAGTGGCTTTTCAAGCACAAATGAATTAATTCTAAAAAGTAAAAGTTATGAGTACAGAAATAAATATGGAGGAATTAGGCGAAACTATCGTACAAACCTTAAAAACCATTTATGACCCCGAGATTCCGGTGGATATTTATGAACTCGGATTAATCTATGATGTGTTCGTAAATGAAGACAGGGAAGTTAAAATTTTGATGACACTCACTTCTCCTAATTGTCCGGTGGCAGAAAGCATGCCTCAGGAAGTTAAAGATAAAATCAAAATGGTTCCCAACGTTGTAGATGTTGAAGTTGAAATGACTTTTGATCCTCCTTGGACACAAGATTTGATGAGTGAAGTAGCGCGATTTGAACTCGGAATGTTATAAGCAATAAAATGGCGGAAGAAATTGTAAACAGAGTTGCCAACAGCAAATTGGCAGTTATCGACTTAGAAGCTTATTATCCGGAAGGAAGACGCATTCTTTTTGACATCTCTGATTGGCTATGGGAGGGTTTGATTCTCAAAGAAAAAGATTTTCGGGAGCAAGCCAAAAACCACGATTGGTCTCAATATCAAGATGCTTATGTAGCACTTACTTGCAGTACGGAAGCCATCATTCCCGGATGGGCTTATTTGTTGCTTTCTTCTTATCTGACTCCTTATGTAAATCAAGTAGCAGTGGGAAGTTTAAAAACATTGGAAACAATTATTTATTCAGATATTATCAACTCGCTCGATTTATCCGATTATCAAAACAAGCCTGTAATCATTAAAGGTTGTGCCGATAAACCCATTCCTGAAACAGCTTTTGTATTGCTGATGCAAAAATTACAACCTTTAGCGCGAAGTATTATGTATGGAGAAGCATGCTCTTCTGTTCCGCTTTATAAAAAAGCAAGGCAACCAAATAGTTAAATAATCCTTTAAAATTTGATTATTTTAATGCAATATTATTAGTTTTGCACCCTTTTAAAACCAAGTTTTTTATGAAAAATCAAATTCTTTGGGTATTAGCCATTGCGTTACCCATGTTTATGACTGCGCAAGAACAAGAAGCAGATACGATTAATGGATGGAAATCTGAAGGAACAGTTTCTTTATTAGTCAATCAAGCGGCGTTCAATCACGAATGGCAAGGCGGAGGAACTACAAATTACTCGGGAAATTTAAAAATTACTTACGACCTCAATTACCGACAAAATCAAACTTCTTGGGACAACAGATTGTTGTTGGATTACGGAATTTCCAAAAACAAAGACGATAAATATTCCAGAAAAACCAACGACCGATTGGAAATAAATTCAATTCTCGGACAACAAATTCAAGACAGCAATTGGTATTATTCTTTCTTTACAAACTTCAAAACCCAACTTGCAAAAGGTTACGAATTTGACAAAGATCTCAATCCGGAGGATGAAGGATATCGTACAGAAGTAACACATATTTTTTCTCCGGCATATTTGCAATTCGGTCCGGGGATGCTTTGGAAAAAGAACAACAATTTATATGTAAACATCGCACCGGCAACGGCAAAATTTGTTTTTGTCGATAAAAAATTCACCTACGTGGACGAATCCGTTCCGGGTGCATTGGATGCATATAATGAAAACAAATATTTTGGAATCGATGCCAACAAATCTTACCGATTTGAATTTGGAGCGTCTATTTCCGGATATAGCAAATTGACAATCGTTGAAAATGTAGTGATGGAGAACATCCTCAATCTTTATGTGAATTATTTAGAGGAACCTCAAAATATCGACATTGATTATTTGATGAACCTCAATATGAAAATCAATCAATTCATCACAACAAATCTTACATTCCAAGCAATTTACGATGACAATGCCGCACGCGGTTTCCAAATTCGAGAAGCACTTGGTGTGGGAGTAACTTTTAATTTTTAAAAATATACCTCAATAGAAGACAGCCGCTTTTTCAATACGAATAAGCGGCTGTCTCTTTTTATTACAAGTCGGCAAACAATATAAAAACTTCTATTTCTTTCCGTTTATGACGATAACAATTTCTCCTTTTACAGGTTTTTTCTCAAAGTATTCTTTTACTTCCGTTACTATTCCTCGCACGGTTTCTTCATGCAATTTTGTGATTTCACGAGATACAGAAACTGCCCTCTCTTTACCAAAATATATTGCAATTTGCTCCAATGTTTTTACGAGCCGATGAGGCGACTCGTATATAATTATCGTTCGTGGTTCTTCTGCCAATTGTATCAATCTAGTTTGTCGGCCTTTTTTGACCGGTAAAAATCCTTCAAAAACAAAACGATCGCTCGGAAAGCCACTATTTACAAGTGCGGGAACAAAAGCTGTAGCACCGGGAAGACAATCCACTTCCACGCCGGCTTCAATACACGCCCGACTCAATAAAAAACCCGGATCACTAATTGCAGGCGTTCCGGCATCACTGATAAGCGCCATCGTTTCGCCTTGTTTGATTCGGTTGACAAGACGTTCGACCGTTTGATGTTCGTTGTGCTGATGATGTGACTGTACCGGTGTGGAAATTTCAAAATGCTTGAGAAGCTTTCCACTGTTACGCGTATCTTCGGCAAGAATCAAATCCACATTTTTCAGCACTTCGATAGCGCGCAAAGTCATATCCTGAAGATTG
Organism: uncultured Flavobacteriaceae bacterium; assembly: GCA_964636665.1. GTDB lineage: Bacteria > Bacteroidota > Bacteroidia > Flavobacteriales > Flavobacteriaceae > JAAYLC01. The sequence continues at coordinate 5,129 of CAZWVT010000010.1, read as the reverse complement.
CCAATCGGCGTCGGAACCAAATACAATTTGGACATAATTTAATCAAATTGTTTTTGGACAAACATCATAAATCGATTGACATATTCTTCTTTTGATTCCCAATGATTGTAATCGGGTTTTACATTCTCATTAATAAAATCGGCTGCTTCTTCAAAAGTATCAAACGTTTCCAACTGTGAAAGCACACGGGTGTAATCCTCTGTTTGTCCTTCAAAAAGGTGTTTTACAAATGCCAAACGGTCGTTTAAACCAATATTTAAACCGCGACTCAATGCTTCGTTTAAAGATTTTTTACGAGGAAATTCAGACCCTGTTATTGTTTGTTTTTTTTGTAAATTATCTGTTTCAGATTTAGGTGGTGTTACATTATTTTTACGTTCAAATTCCGGCATATGCTGATAATGTTCTGCAAATATTTCCAAGTCATTCGGACTTTGTTTGGTCTTTTTTTGTAAGTCTTCTTTTTCTGAAGGAATTTCTTTTGTTTCCTTACTTTCAAAAGGAGAAGAATGAATTTTATCTTCAGAAAAATCTCCATCCTGCATAATTCCCTCTGTCTCTTCCGTTTCTTCAGGAATATGCGCTACAATATCTTTTATTTTTTCTATTGCCGGTTCCGCCAAATCTTCTTGATGTGGTGATTGTGGAACCGGTTTTGGTTCTACAAACCAATTTCGTTCTCTGAAACTTTTGGAATCCAATGATTCCTCCATTTTTGGAGTTGCAGCACCCTGAATTAAACTTTCAAGATATTCCAACTGCACCAATTTGTCATATAATTTAGAAACCTCCACTTTCAAATGACTAACTTGCACCGAAACATCTTCATCTAACAGTTGTTTGGCAATCGATTGCAATTGTTTTTTAATTTCTTCTTTCATTATAATTTGATTTTAAGCTGCTTATCAAGATAAAGTCCGAAGTTACTATCTTTTTATTTTAAACCTGATTTCTACTTTTGTTTTTATAATTTTACATTCAAATAAACCATCGTTCTATGACTTCATTTCAAGACATTATTTTTTCTTGTTGAATGTCCTAAATAAAATTGATGAATTATTTTTCTTAATCAAGGGTAAAGTTAAGGCATGTTTCTCGAAAATACCGTAAATCAGAAAGAACAATTTGGTTGGATTGAGGTTATTTGTGGTTCTATGTTTTCAGGAAAGACCGAAGAGTTGATTCGTCGCTTGAAAAGAGCCCAATTTGCTCGTCAGCGTGTAGAGATATTTACACCTTCCGTCGACATCCGATATGGTGAAAATACGGTTTCCAGTCACGACCGAAACGTAATTCGATCCACATCTGTTCCCGCAGCTGCCAACATTCCTATTTTGGCAGACAATTGCGATGTGGTTGGAATCGATGAAGCCCAATTTTTTGACAATGAAATTGTCAAGGTTTGTAACGACCTTGCCAATCGCGGGGTTCGTGTGATTGTCGCCGGATTGGATATGGACTTCAAAGGAAATCCTTTTGGTCCGATGCCGGCACTCATGGCAACTGCCGAATACGTTACCAAAGTTCATGCAGTTTGTACACGAACAGGAAATTTAGCCCATTACAGCTACAGAAAATCCAAAAGTGATGCACTTGTACTGCTTGGAGAAACGATGGAATACGAACCGCTAAGCCGTGCCGCTTTTTATAAAGCTATGAACGAAGAAAAACAAAATTTGAACACCACTCAAAAGGAATCCCAACAAGTGGAAAATGACACAAAAAACCATGAGCAATCTCAATAATTTATGGAGTGAAACTGTCTTAGAAATAAATCTTGACGCACTCGCACACAATTTTAATTTTTTGACATCCAAAATTGATCCGGATCATAATTTTATGGCTGTAGTTAAAGCAAATGCTTATGGAAGTGAAGCTGTAACAATTGCAAGAGAATTAGAAAATCTCGACGTTGACTACCTCGCAGTTGCTTACTCTAAAGAGGGTATGGAATTAAGAGAAGCCGGAATTCAATTACCGATTCTCGTCCTACATCCGTTGCCTGCCAATTTTGATGTTCTTGTAGCATATAATTTAGAACCTGCTTTATACACTGTTAATATCTTGAATCATTTTCTCAAATTTCTTGAAGAAAACGAAATTGAAAACTATCCGATTCATCTTAAAATCAACACCGGATTAAACCGTTTGGGCTTCAACCCAAATCAAATACAAGAAGTTATTTCCCTGGTTTCAGATACAAAACTTGTTAAAGTATATTCGATTTTTTCTCATTTAGTAGCAAGTGAAGATAAAAATGAAAAAGAATTCACACAAAATCAAATCCATCAATTAGAGAATGTAGTCGCTGTTATTTCAGACAATATCGGTTATCGGCCGGCGGTTCATTGCAGTAATACGGCAGCTATATTTAATTTCTCACAAACAAAGTTTGATATGGTTCGTGCAGGAATGGGATTGTATGGCTACACCTACGAAACGGAATATAATAAACAACTGCGTCCGGTTACCACATTAAAAACCGTAATTTCTCAAATTCACCATTTGCAAACCGGAGAAAGTGTTGGATATAACCGCGGATTTATAGCAAATAAACCAATCAAATCGGCGACACTTCCGGTAGGTCATGCTGATGGGATTCCCAGAAAGCTCGGAAAAGGTAAAGGCTGGGTCGTGATTAACGGACAAAAAGCGCATATAATCGGGAATGTCTGCATGGATATGATTATGGTGGATGTTAGTGAAATTCTTTGTGAAGAAGGACAGGAAGTCATCGTTTTTGGTGAAAACAATCCCGCTGACATGCTTGCTGAAGCCGCAGATACCATAACTTACGAATTGATTTCCGGAATCAGTTCCCGAATAGAGAGAAAAATAATTCGTGACAATTAGAAATAATTACCATATTTTTGAATAATCAACCATAAATAGTTTATTATGAAAATTCTTAAAGAATTCCGCGATTTTATAATGACCGGAAATGTGATTGACCTTTCTGTTGCAGTATTATTGGCTACGGCAGTAGGTGCAGTAGTCTCCGGATTTACCCAAGATGTGATGATGCCTATTATCGGTGAATTTACAGGAGGCATGGATTTTTCTGACATGAAATTAGTATTGTCTTCCGAAGAAATTGATACTGAGGGAGAAGTCGTAAAACCTGAAAATGCAATCCTCTACGGAAAATGGATAAATTCCATCATCAATCTGATTATCGTCGGATTTGTATTGTTTGTCATTGTAAGAACATACGGAAAAATAAGAAAAAAGAAAGAAGAAGCTCCTGCACCGGATCCGGGACCATCTGAATTAGATATTCTAAAAGAAATTCGCGACGAATTGCGCAAAAAATAACAATCCCCCAACAAATTAGTGGGAAACCGCTACACCACAAATTCTAATGCTAAACCCTCTTTGTAAATCTGGCAAAGAGGGTTCTTTTTTTTACCTTTGCAGTCTTAAATAAAGATTATGACTGTAGCAATTGTAGGTATTACCGGTCTTGTAGGCCAAATGCTTCTAAAAATTTTGGAAGAACGCAATTTCCCCATTTCCGAACTCATTCCCGTAGCTTCTGAAAAATCGGTCGGGAATACCATTGCATTTAAACAGAAATCATACACAATCACAACTTTGGAAGAAACCGTAACCAAACAGCCTGATCTCGCTTTTTTTGCAGCCGGCGGAACAATTTCGACTGAATGGGCACCTAAATTTGCAGCTGCCGGAATTACGGTTATTGACAATTCCTCCGCATGGAGAATGGATTCAAATATCAAATTGGTCGTTCCGGAAATCAATGCGCATGTGCTTACAAAAGATGATAAAATTATTGCCAATCCCAATTGCTCTACCATTCAATTGATCATGATACTCGCACCCTTGCACAAGGAATTTAAACTAAAACGCGTCATCGTTTCTACTTATCAATCCGTATCAGGAACGGGAACCAAAGCCATTCAACAGTTGGATAACGAGATGAAAGGAATCAAAGCGGAGATGGCCTATCCGTATCCAATTTTCAAAAATGCTCTTCCGCATTGTGATGTATTTGAAGACAACGGATACACCAAAGAAGAGATGAAACTCGTGCGCGAACCGAAAAAGATTTTAGGCGATTCGAGTTTTGCAATCTCGGCAACTGCGGTTCGCATTCCCGTTGAAGGTGGACACAGCGAATCGGTAAATGTGGAATTTCACAACGATTTCGATTTGACTCAGGTTCGATCGATTTTACATCATACTCCGGGCGTTAAACTTCAGGACAATCCCGATACCAATACCTATCCGATGCCATATTATGCTCATGACAAAGATGAGGTTTTTGTGGGGAGAATCCGTCGAGACGAAAGTTTGCCCAATACGTTAAACATGTGGATTGTTGCTGACAATTTGCGAAAAGGTGCTGCGACGAATGCGGTTCAAATTGCCGAATATTTGATAGACAAAAAATTTGTTTCCTAAAATATTAAAAACGACGTGTTAATTTTTTAACGATTATCGTGAGGCGACTATTGTTTTTTTTGACTATATTCATATCGTTAACAAAAACATCCTCACCTATGAACTCAACTTTTACCAGAATCTTACGAGTTATTCTTGGACTCGTACTATTGATATTCGGTCTCTACAAAGTATTGCCGTTTAATTTTATTCCCGAACCCGAGTTTTCTTCACAAGCATCGAATTTTTTGAACTCGCTCACAGCTTCCGGTTATATATTGTTCGTCATCGGACTTTTTGAAATTTTTATCGGATTGTTGCTTTTATTAAGAAAATGGGTGCCATTTGCCTTAGTGCTTTTCGCTCCTATTTCACTTAACATTTTTATGTTTCATTTATTTCTTGACAACAACGGATTGATTATGGCGACTCTTATCGTCCTTATGAACGCTGCGTTGATGTATAAATATTGGAGGCATTACAAAATTTTATTTTATTAATAGCTCTGCAAAAGCATGAAAAAATATCCCACAGATTTTAGTCTTGGGATATTTTCTTTTTATAGCCATTTAAAAAATTTAATGATTACGTTTAAAAAATAATATGTTAATTTGTCTTAACAAAACATTATTGAAAATAACGATTATAAACTGTAATTTCTTGAATTAGCCAAGAATAACTACAATCTTTTTTTGAAAGAACCATTTTAAACCAAATTTAAAACC
>CAZWVT010000009.1:5585-46146 GCA_964636665.1 uncultured Flavobacteriaceae bacterium | reverse complement strand
TTGACAGTAATAGGAATCAAATTACTCTCCGTACAAACGCCCCCGGGTTCTGTGTTGCTTACATAATAAGTGGTTCCGTGAACAATGGGTGTGGTTCCCGGGAGTACATTTGATGCTGTAGCATCGTCATACCAAGTTAAATCACCGGTAGCCGTAACGGTTAAATCATCTAATATCTGAGAAGCACCGGTACAGAAATACTGCGGACTGTCTGCTACCGGATCTGGACATTGCTGAGCATAAATGAATAACGGTAGAAATATAAAGAAAGCTATTAGCGTATTTTTTTTCATGGGGAACGATTAGTTTTGGGAAAATAAAAGTTTTAATCTAAATGTATTTAGGGAACATGACTTGTTACCAAAAAATAAATATTCCGTCTTCTTAAAAACGGTTCCGACTCTGCATATATTGTTGTATCTCATAATAACCACTCTCTTTTTTTAGAGTATTTCTATGTTGTTTAATATCCTAAAGGTTTGTTAAGGCTGTCAAATATACTAAAAAAACTCAGTCATCATCAAAATTTATATCTTTTGCAGCAACACAAATAACCCCTTTCTCATCTGAAAGGTATTGAACAAATCTACAAAAAGTACAATGACAACTTAAAATCTATTTAATACAAATTTAATAAGTCGGAAAATTAAAAAATTTTGTGAAATACACACAATACAAACGGGAAAGTTTCTGTTTATTCCATTTTAACAGAATATCTATTGCAATTCCTTAATAGTGAAACACATATAAAAAACAAGTCAGCACTTGTCAAAAGTTTTGTGCTTTTTTTAAGAATAAATTTAAGAAGTTTAGAACTGTGGATATGAGATTGACCCCACAAATTGCCATTAAATCCGTTTTATTTCAAGAAAAGAAATCAGAACTCCAATTATTTAAAAAAGGAATCTACGAATTCAAATTTATTGAATACTTGCAAGTCTTCTACGCCTTCTCCTACTCCTATATATTTAACCGGTATTTGAAACTGATCGCTGATTCCTATCACGACACCTCCTTTTGCAGTTCCGTCTAATTTGGTAACCGCCAAAGAAGTAACTTCAGTTGCTGCGGTGAAATGTTTGGCTTGTTCAAAAGCATTCTGACCGGTGGAACCATCCAATACAAGCAGAACTTCGTGCGGAGCATCCGGAATGACCTTTTGCATGACTCTTTTAATTTTGGTCAACTCGTTCATCAAATTTACTTTATTGTGAAGGCGTCCTGCCGTATCAATCAGCACGATATCGGCCTGTTGTGAAACGGCACTTTTTAAGGTATCATAAGCCACACTTGCCGGGTCGCTTCCCATTCCTTGCTTTACGATAGGCACACCGGTTCTGTCCGCCCAGATTTGCAATTGATCAACAGCTGCTGCACGAAAAGTATCGGCGGCTCCAAGAACAACGGATTTCCCGGATTTTTTAAATTGATGTGCCAGTTTTCCGATAGTGGTAGTTTTCCCGACTCCGTTGACGCCCACCACCATAATTACATAAGGTTTTTTATCGGCAGGCACATCAAAATCAGTAGCATTTCCGGAATCGATTTCACTTAATAAGGAAGCAATTTCTTCGCGAAGTATTTTATTGAGTTCATCAGTACCCACATATTTATCCCGCGCTACACGGGCTTCGATACGGTCAATAATTTTTAAAGTAGTGGTAACTCCCACATCACTCGAAACCAACACTTCTTCCAGGTTGTCCAATACATCGTCATCAACCTTATTTTTTCCTGCAACTGCTCGGCTTAATTTATCAAAAAAAGAGGTTTTACTTTTCTCAAGACCTTTGTCAAGGGTTTCTTTTTTTTCTTTTGAAAATATTTTTTTGAAGAAGCTCATAGATACTGTCGAATTAATTGATCAAAAGTTTTAAACACACTTTTAATGAAACGAAGCAAAGATACACAAAAAAGGAAGTTAATTTAACATTTGAACACTGGGAATTAGTTCCATCGGAAACACCTAAAAACCTGAACTGTATAAAGAACTTAATACACAGCAATTTTATACTTGAAAGTTACCTCCATAAAAAAAACCATCTGTGATAAAATACCACAGATAGTTTTAAATATTTTCAAACTGATGTTTATTTACTTTTGCTTAGCCAACCATTCATTTACCATTTCGGGAGGAAGAATGGCTTCTGTATAAACATAAGAACCCGACTTTTCGGACTTTACCATTTTAATGGCTTTAGTCATCCGTCTAGAACCTGTTTGTAATGTTGCAACTGATTTTTTTGCCATTTTATTATTTTTTAGACCTTAAAAAATTAAGGATTAATAATTATTTAATCTCTTTATGAACAGTCATTCGCTTCAGAATCGGATTGAATTTTTTCATCTCCAACCTATCCGGCGTGTTCTTTTTATTTTTTGTAGTAATGTAACGCGAAGTTCCCGGTTTTCCGGATTCTTTATGCTCTGTACATTCTAATATTACCTGTACTCTATTTCCCTTTTTAGCCATAATAACAGACTTTTATTTTTTGTACTTATTTGGTCAAATATCCTTTCTGACGTGCTTCTTTAAGAACCGCAGAAATCCCTTTTTTATTGATATCTTTAATTGCTGATGCAGAAACACGAAGGGTTATCCACTTATCTTCTTCAGGAATGTAAAAACGCTTTTTCAGCAAATTTACATTGAATTTACGCTTCGTCTTATTAATTGCGTGAGAAACGTTGTTTCCCACCATCGCTCTTTTTCCGGTAAGCTCACAAACTCTTGACATTGTCTTACTTATTAGTTATTTAAAAACAAGGTGCAAAAATATATAAACTTATCGGGATACGCAAAAAATATATGATTGTTTTTTCTATTTAAATAAAATCAATGTCTGCAAAACTAACACGCTATAACATATATGCGCAATCTTATAATGAAAAAAGCCCTCGCAAATATTGTCAGAATTCCTCGAACTGTACACACAATTACACACTATCGTATAATTATTACACACATTGCGCAGGCAATAAAACTCAAACCATGTTGGCATTCAGTATTTTACATTAAAGGCACATCGATTGCCAATTAGCCTTACGGAAATCAATTTTTTATACCAATGATGAATACTCAAACGGAATTAAAAACGAATCTGCAAGTTGATAATATTCAAAGCAAGAAAAAACCAACGAATCCTTGGGCAATCTTTGTTCTTGGTAGTTCTTTCTTGTTGATGCTTCTTGCATCTTATCTCTTTTTTAATCTCCAAGATGATTTTATTCAATTTCGTGAAGACCGCTTAAGTTCGACTATTGGCGCAATATTCCTATATATTGCTACAGGTCTTGTCGCATTTAATGGTTTGTTCTTCCTATATACTGTAGTTCGCTACTTTAAATACAAATCCATTCCCTCTGTAACTGATGAGGAATTACCTACAACAACGGTTATCGTTCCTGCATATAACGAAGGGAAACAAGTTTATAACACCCTAATAAGTCTGGCTTCAAGTGATTATCCTCTCGAAAAGTTGCAACTTATTGCAATTGATGATGGAAGTCAGGACGATACATGGGCATGGATGCAACGCGCCAAACAACACCTTGGCACTCGCGTTTCAATTTACCAACAACCAAAAAACAAAGGAAAGCGCCATGCCCTTTATCGTGGGTTTCATTTAGGAAACGGAAATGTTTTTGTAACAGTAGATAGTGATTCTGTAGTAAGAAAAGACACGCTTCGAAATTTGGTAAGTCCGTTTATCGTAGATCAAAACTGTGGTGCAGTTGCCGGAAATATTCGCGTATTGAACAATCAAAAAGCCTTGCTTCCCAAAATGCTGGATGTGAGTTTTGTGCTGAGTTTTGAATTTGTCCGTTCCGCAGAAAGCAGTTTGAATTCGGTTTTATGTACTCCGGGTGCGCTTGCCGCTTATCGCCGTGAAGCTGTATTTGCATGTTTGGAAACTTGGATTAACCAAACATTTATGGGAAAACCCTCCGATATCGGTGAAGACAGAGCGATGACAAATATGATACTAAAACAAGGGTACAGCGTGCTTTTCCAAAGAAATGCTTATTGCTATACCGAAGTTCCTGAAAATTATAAAGGGTTGTATAAAATGTTTATCAGATGGAGCCGAAGTAATGTTCGTGAAAATATTGAAATGTCAAAATACGTTTTTAATAACTTTAGAAAAGGAAACAAATTTGGACCGAGGGTTTTATTCTTAAGCCAATCGTTAAAAATAATAATGTGTTACCCGCTTATCTTATTTATGTTATTCTTTATCGTAACACATCCGATATTGTTTTTAACTTCAACCCTATTTGCTATTCTTATATTCTCAAGTTTCCCTGCTTTGTTTTATGCAAAAAGATATTCTGTATCTGAATCCGTTTGGGCATATACATACAGTATTTTTTATACTTTCGGATTGTTCTGGATAACTCCGTATGCCATTGCAACTGCAAGTCGCAGAGGATGGTTGACCAGAGGTTTGGCAGAAAAGAAATAATGATTTCCCCCTTAATGGATGCTTTCCATTAATTCTATGTGTAGGTTAGTTGCTTCAACCGCTCATATTTAAGACGGCAACCAGTTTTAAAAATGATGTTGACCAATTGATTGAAAAAGAGCTTCCTTATTGAAAAATAAGGAAGCTCTTTTGATTTTTAACTTTTATTGATTTTTGAAGAAAAATCGGTGGTTATTTACTTTTTTAAAACACCGTATAAATCAAAATCTTCTGCGGCGGTTATTTCCACATTGTAAAAATCGCCGGGTCTCAGATACGTTTCGTCTGCATTTATCAATACTTCATTATCCACACTTGGACTGTCGTATTCTGTTCGCCCTACAAAATATCCTCCTTCTTTTCGGTCAATCATCACACGAAGCGTCTTCCCTACTTTTTCTTGATTTAATTCCCACGAAATTTGCGACTGTATGTCCATAATCTCATTGGCACGCTCCATTTTAACCGCTTCAGGAACATCGTCTTCCAATTGATAAGCATGGGTGTTTTCTTCGTGACTGTAAGTAAAACAACCCAAGCGTTCAAAACGTGTTTCTCGAACCCATTCTTTCAAAATATTAAAATCTTCTTCGGTTTCCCCGGGATATCCTACAATTAAAGTCGTTCGAATTGCCATATCGGGAACAGCTTTACGGAATTCTTTTAATAATTTATCGGTTTTTTCCTTAGTCGTTCCGCGTCTCATTGATTTTAAAATCGAATCTGAAATATGCTGCAGCGGAATGTCGATGTAATTACAGATTTTTGGTTCGTCCTTCATCACTTCCAAAATATCCATCGGGAAACCCGTCGGAAAAGCATAGTGCAAGCGAATCCACTCGATTCCTTCAACTTCTGCTAACTTTTTCAATAAATCAGCCAAAGCGCGTCTTTTGTATAAGTCCAGTCCGTAATAAGTTAAATCTTGTGCTATCAGAATTAATTCTTTCACTCCTTTTGCAGCCAATTTTTCAGCTTCTGAAACCAAATCGGCCATTTCCCTGCTTTTGTGAGTTCCGCGCATCAGTGGAATTGCACAAAAAGAACACGGTCGGTTGCATCCTTCGGCGATTTTTAAATAAGCGTAATTTTTCGGCGTGGTCATCAGTCGTTCTCCGACCAATTCATGTTTGTAATCAGCACCCAGCGCTTTTAATAAAGAAGGCAATTCTGTAGTACCAAAATACTGATCTACATTTGGAATCTCCCGTTCCAAATCCGGTTTGTAACGTTCCGACAAACATCCGGTTACAAAAACTTTGTCCACTATTCCTTCCTCTTTCTTATCGATATATTCAAGAATGGTATTAATACTTTCTTCCTTAGCGTTATTAATAAATCCGCAAGTATTGATAACTACAATATTTCCTGTCTCTTCGTGGACGACTTCTTTGTTATTTGCTTTTAATTGTCCCATCAACACTTCACTGTCGTACACATTTTTGGAACAACCCAAGGTTACTACATTAATTTTATTTTTCTTTATCGACTTTGTTCTCATAATTGAAATTCAGTTTATTGGCGGTAAATTATCCGCTAAACAAGCGTGCAAAGGTAAGTGAGAATTCAAGATAAATCTGCTTAATGCGTTCTAAATGTTTTGCGCAACTTGATTGACATAAAAAATAAAAGGATTAGTTTTGTGAAAATCTCATGAACCAACCGCTAACTAAACGTATATTTTTAAATTTTATGCAAGCAGTTTTAGTTACCGATAAAAAAACTTTAAAACAATTTCATCGGATTCCATCGATAATTTATTCAGACGACCCTAATTATATCCCGCACTTGTTTCAAGACATAGACAAACTTTTTGATCCTTCTAAAAATAAATTATTGAGAAAAGGAAAGGCAAGACGATGGATTTTTCTAAATGAAAACGAAAAATTGGTTGGTCGCATTGCTGCTTTTATCAATCCCAAGACAGCATATACTGAGAAACAACCCACCGGCGGAATCGGTTTTTTTGAATCTATCAACAATCAGGATACTGCTAATTTCATTATGAACACTGCAAAAAACTGGTTGGAACAAGAAGGAATGGAAGCTATGGACGGTCCGATAAATTTTGGAGAAAGAAACCAATTTTGGGGATTGCTCATAAAGAATTTTGAAGCACCACCTTCTTATGGAATGAATTACAATCCGCCTTATTATCAGGAATTGATGGAAAATTATGGATTTCAAACTTATTTTGAGCAATATCTTTACAAACGCCCTGTTCTGATGCCGGTACAAGAAGTGTTTAAACGAAAATCGAAAAAAATTATATCAAATGAAGAAATTCGCGTAACCAATATTGTAGATATCCCGATAAATCAAGTTGTTGAAGATTTTCGAACAGTTTACAATGCAGCTTGGGGCGGACACAATCATTTTAAACCGATTACACAACCTGCGGCTCAAAAAATATTCAATTCACTAAAACCTGTCATCGATCCGCGGATTGTCATTTTTGCTTATTACAAAGACGAACCCATCGGTTTTTTTATAAACATTCCCGAACTCAACGAGATTTTTAAATATGTCGACGGAAAATTAAATTGGCTTGGAAAACTTAAATTTCTTTACCACAAATGGAGACAGACCCCGCGTACGATGGTAGGCATCGTTTTTGGAGTTTCTCGGGATTGGCAAGGTGAAGGCGTAGAAAGTGCAATGATTGATTGGGCAGGAAACTACTTGACTAAAAACACCAACTATAGAGAAATTGTGATGACTTGGATTGGAGATTTTAATCCCAAAATGATTAAGGTATGTGAAAATCTCGGTGCCAAGCGTTTTCGGGAAATGAAAACTTACCGTTACCTTTTTGATCGTACAAAAGTCTTTGAACGAGCGCCTATTATCACTTAAATCTAAATTGATTCCACAATTTTAATAACTTTGCAACTTTACGAAAATCGATTACGAATGAAAAAAATATTTTTTGTGTTAACACTTATGAGTGCCGGATTGGCTTATGCACAACAGACGATGACTCCGGAATTGTTATGGCAGGTAAAACGTGTCAGTCCTATCGGATTGTCTGAGGACAGTAAAGAATTGTATTATAGAGTTACCATCCCAAACGTGGAAAAAAACAATTCGGAAACCAAGTATTACAAAATGTCGGTTTCAGGTGGAAATGCAACGGAAATCAGTGAAAATGAGGTGAAAGCTGTAGATAAAAACATCTCACCGGACGGAAAACACAAACTGTTTCACAAAGAAGTTCATTTAAAAGATATTAAAGGTTTAGACATCTATAAAGACCTTCCACAAAGTGATGTTTATGTTTATAATTCATTAGATTACAGACATTGGGACACTTTCAATGAAGGAAAGTTCAATCACGTTTTCTATAAAAATTTAGAAAACGATACTGAAGTGGATATTATGGAAAACGAACCATACTATTCGCCTCAAGCACCTTTTGGCGGAGATGAAGATTACGTTTGGGGACCTGATGGCGAAAATATTTATTACGTCAGCAAAAAAGAAGAAGGCACAGCTTATGCAACCAGCACCAATACAGACATTTACAAATACAATTTAAAATCAGGAAAAACTGAAAACATAACCGAAGACAATAAAGGATACGACACGAATCCTGCCTTTTCAAACAAAGGGGTTTTGGCATATTTGCAAATGAAAACTCCGGGTTATGAAGCAGATAAAAATGACATCATCGTATTGGAAAATGGAATCAAACAAAACCTCACATCACATTGGGATGAAACTGTTTGGAGTTTCAAATGGGCAGAAAACGGAAAAGATATATATTTTACGGCTCCCATTAATGGCACCGTACAATTGTTTAAAGTAGATTATCCCGGACGTACTCGAAAAATGCCTAATATCGAGCAATTGTCGGACGGTCAATTCGACGTTACGGGAATCGTGGGAGAAATCAAAGGTTCACTTATCGTTACTCGTACCGATATGAATCGTGCCACAGAAATTTTTTCATATGATTTAAAAAAGAAAACCTTTACTCCGTTGACAAAAGTCAATGACGAATTTTATTCAAAATTAGACTTGCCTCAAGTTGAAAAACGCTATGTAACAACTCAGGACGGAAAGAAAATGCTCGTATGGGTGATTCTTCCTCCAAATTTTGATAAAAACAAAAAATATCCAACTTTGCTTTATGCACAAGGCGGTCCGCAATCGCCGTTGTCTCAGTTTTATTCATTCCGTTGGAATTTTCAGTTAATGGCTTCGCAAGGTTATATTATTGTTGCACCCAACCGACGCGGAATGCCGGGTCACGGTGTTGAATGGAATGCCGAAATAAGCAAAAACTGGGGAGGTGGTGCCATGCAGGATTATCTTGATGCAATTGATGAAATAGCAAAGGAACCTTATGTCGATTCTGGCCGATTGGGCGCTGTAGGAGCCAGCTTTGGAGGTTATTCGGTATTTTGGCTTGCCGGAAATCACAACAACAGATTTAAATCTTTTATTTCTCACAACGGCGTTTTTGACAATCGCGCTATGTACGGAACAACCGAGGAATTGTTTTTTGTCAACCACGATATGGGCGGTCCTTATTGGGAAAAAGACAATGTCGATGCGCAAAAAGCATTTAACGAATACAATCCCGTCAATTACGTTGAAAAATGGAACACACCAATTCTCATTATCCAAGGCGGAAGAGACTACCGAGTTCCTATCGAACAAGGATTGGGCGCATTCCAAGCTGCTCAATTACAAGGTATAAAAAGCAGATTATTGTATTTCCCCGATGAAAATCACTGGATTTTGAATCCCCAAAATGCAATCGTTTGGCAACGCCAATTTTTTGAGTGGTTGAAAGAAACGCTGTAAACCTAAAGAAACCGGCAGTAAATTTTTTAAATAAAACCAGATGAAATATAGCGCATTAATTTTCAGCATATTTATAGTTATGGCTTGTAATTCACCCCAAGATAAAGTGCCTGTAAATCAAAAAGCAGAAGGCACTTATGAAACAATTTTAATAGGAAAAATCAACCGTGAAGGTCTTATAAATCAAGAATTCAGCCCTTGGTATAATGATGGATATGCCGTTTACGAACCGAATAAAAATGTATTAGAACAATTATATCCCTTAATTAATGACGTTGAAATCGTTACTTTTATGGGGAGTTGGTGCGAAGACAGCCATCGAGATATTCCTATTTTATACAAAATTTTAGACGAGTTGGATTATGATGAATCCGATATGGATATGTATGCCGTTTCCGAAGATAAAACGGAACCCGCCGACCTTGTCAAAAAATACGACATCCAACAGGTTCCCACCATTATTTTTTACAAAAACGGTAAAGAATTAAATCGAATTGTAGAATATCCCATTCGCTCGTTAGAACAAGACATGCTCGATATTTTGAGCGGAAAAGATTACAAACACCCCTATTTGGATTTTTAGAGATTTTCTAAAAAAACAGCATTCAAAACATAATATGATTATTCCAAAAACATCAGAAGAAATTGCTTTAATGCGTGAAAGCGCGCTAATCGTATCCCGTACTTTGGGAATGCTTGCCAAAGAACTTAAACCGGGCATTACGACAAAACATCTTGATAAACTCGCAGAAGACTATATTCGTTCTCAAGATGCCGTCCCGGGATTTCTTGGACTTTACGGTTGTCCATCAACAATTTTGACCAGCGTTAATGAAGCTGTTGTTCACGGATTGCCTACAGATATTCCTTTAAAAGAAGGAGATATTGTTTCGATTGACTGTGGCGCTGTTAAAAACGGATTTTACGGCGATCACGCCTACACGTTTGAAATCGGGGAAGTTGCTCCTGAAGTAAAAAAATTGCTTCAAATTACCAAAGAATCTTTATACGTCGGAATTCGAGAATTTAAAAAAGGAAATCGTGTTGGCGATGTCGGACATGCCATTCAACATTATTGTGAAGCAGAAGGTTACGGCGTTGTTCGGGAATTGGTTGGTCATGGAATCGGCAGAAAAATGCACGAAGATCCTGAAATGCCCAATTACGGAAAAAGAGGTCGCGGTAAAAAATTTATGGAAGGAATGACCGTTGCCATCGAACCGATGATAAATCTTGGAACACATCGCGTAAAACAGCTTTCAGACGGATGGACTATTGTTACTCTTGACGGTCAGGCAAGTGCCCATTTTGAACACAATGTGGCAATTGTGGACGGAAAACCACAACTTCTTTCTACTTTTGATTACATCTATGAAGTTCTTGGGATTCAAAGTAATGAAGAAGATGAATTTAGACCCTAAAATAAAAAAACTACTCTTTGCTCCATAAAATGTAATGTCCTTTTTCAAAAAACTTCTCAATCTGCTTCCGCGTCCTTTGCTTATTCGTATAAGTCTTGTCGGAAGACCCTTTGTAGATTTTTTGCTTCGCGGGAATCGTTATACCGATCCTATCAACGGAAAATCTTATCGGAAGTTTCTCCCTTACGGATACGAAAATATTCGGGAAAATGTCCTTTCTCCAGGCACGCTTTCATTGGAAAGACATCGGCTTTTATGGCTATATATTACAACTGAAACAGATTGGTTGGCCCAACCATTTAAAGTGCTTCACTTTGCACCGGAACAAGCTTTTTACAAGAGATTTAAGAAAAATAAATATTGGAACTACACCACAACCGATTTAAACTCACCCATTGCCGATGTAAAAGCAGATATTTGCAATTTACCTTTTTCAAATGATAAATTTGATTTAATTATCTGCAATCACGTATTGGAACACATTCCGGACGATACTAAAGCGATGAGCGAACTTTTTCGTATTCTCAAACCCGGCGGATATGCCGTTTTACAAGTTCCTTATGAAAAAGAACGATTAGAAACTTTTGAAGACGACAGCATTACCAATCCTGAAGAACGAAGAAAAATTTTCGGGCAATACGATCACGTTCGTGTTTATGGAATGGATTATTTCGATAAACTGGCTGCTGTTGGATTTCAAGTAAATGCAGTTGATTTCACCAAGAAATTAAGGGATACCGAAATCGAAAAATACCGATTGCCCAAAGGAGAATTAATTCCGATTTGTAAAAAAGTATAGACTTAAAACAATCTTTGTACTTTTACGCCTTGTTCTAAAAAAACCAATTCCTAATTTATGCAACCTACCTACATTCTACTCTTAATTTTAGGTTATTTCGGTGTTTTGATTTTGATTTCTTTTTTAACAGGAAAGGGCAATTCAAATGCCGATTTTTTTAAAGCAAGCCGTCAATCTCCGTGGTATTTAGTCGCTTTCGGGATGATTGGCGCCTCTCTGAGCGGAGTTACTTTTATTTCTGTTCCGGGTTGGGTAGAAGCTTCGAGATTTGGATATTTTCAAGTGGTTTTGGGATATATTCTAGGTTATGCGGTAATTATGTTTGTATTGCTTCCGCTTTATTATCGTATGAATCTTACTTCCATTTATACCTATCTGGAAAGACGTTTCGGAAATTATTCTTATAAAACGGGAGCTACTTTTTTCCTGCTTTCTCGAACCATTGGCGCCAGTTTCAGATTGTATTTGGTAGCCATCGTCTTGCAGTTTTTAATTTTTGACGAGATGAATATTCCATTCTGGGCAACGGTTTCCATTACCATTGCCTTGATATGGCTTTATACTTTTAGAAGCGGAATAAAAACCATTGTATGGACCGACACGCTTCAAACGCTTTTTATGTTAACTACGGTGGGAATGGCAATATATTACATATCTGATAGTTTGGGAGTAGCAGGGACAGAACTTATTTCCTACGTAAGTCAAAGCGAACTTTCGCAAATCTTCTTTTTCGACGATATCAAAAGTGCCAATTATTTCTGGAAACAATTCCTCAGCGGAGCATTTATCACCATCGTAATGACCGGACTGGATCAGGATATGATGCAGAAAAATCTGACTTGTCGCAATTTAAAAGATGCTCAAAAGAATATGTTTTGGTTTACCATAATTTTAGTCATCACAAATATGCTGTTTCTAATTTTAGGACTTCTTTTAACGGTTTATGCACAGCAAAACGGAATCGATGCCCAACGCGATTTACTCTTCCCCACCATAGCAACACAGTCTGATCTTGGTATGGGTTTGATGGTGTTCTTTATCCTTGGGTTAATAGCCGCTGCATATTCCAGTGCCGATGGCGCTCTAACGGCATTGACAACTTCTTTCTGTATCGACATTATCGGAATTGAAAAAAAATACAGAGAAAATAAGCAGATTAAAATAAGAAAACAAGTACACATAGGCTTTTCCTTGCTTTTTATTTTAGTGATGGTAGGGTTCAAATATTTGGTGGACGATGCCTCGGTTATTGAAAAACTTTTCATTTTTGCAGGATATACGTACGGTCCGCTACTCGGATTGTACGCTTTCGGATTGTTCACAAAATGGCAAATACGAGACAAATTCGTTCCAATAATTGCGATAGTATCACCAATTCTTTCCTATATCATTAGCGTTAATAGCATGAAATGGTTCGGGTTTGATTTTGGTTTTTTTATCCTGATTCTCAACGGCGCACTTACCTACTTGGGGTTAATATTGATTCGTACCCAAAAGGACTAAAGTACAGGCAACTTCAGTTTCAATGGAATTTTGATGTAGCAAATCATAAAATTCAGGATTTTCAGTTCCGGGATTAAAAATCACCCGCTTCGGATTTAATGAGATAATATAATCGTAATAATCTTGCTGACGTTTTGGATTTAAATAAAGCGTAACTGTGTCGATATCTTCATAAGCAACTTTATCCGTATCAATTGAAACACCTGCTACTTCTCCTTTTTTAAGACCGACTGCAACAACCGAATGTCCGGCATTTACCAATCGGTTTATGGCAATATTGGAATAACGGCCGGGATTTAAACTCGCACCGATGACTAAGGTTTTTTTCATAGTTTAATCTTTATTAATGATATACTTACAAAGTTAGCCAACTCAAAGGAGTCTTGTGAAAATGTTTCACAAATCATTCTTAAATTAATTTCATTCTTTTCTTGAAAATATTTTCTGTAAATTCGTCAACTACTCTCCTACATTTAAACAATAATAACGTTTCTATTTTCAAAATGAATTTAACCAAAGACGTCCATCGACAATTTGCACAATATTTTAATAAACCAAGCTTAGAACCTTATTTATACCTACTCTCAAAACGTTTGAGCGAAGGGCATATTTGCATTGATTTAGAAACGCTTTCACCCGATGATTGGGAAGAAATCGGATATTCACAACCGGCAGAAAATGCATTGCAAGAACCTTATTTTGTCTCCGATGGAACCGCGCGAACTCCACTTGTTTTATGGAACAAAAATCTCTACCTGCAACGTTATTTTCATTACGAAGAAAAAGTGTTTGAAAATCTTAAACTCTTTATCTCTCATAATGAAGAGCTTGAAATCAAAAATAAATTAATCGCCCAAAAAACGTATGTCCAAAAATTATTTTCAGCTTCTTCAGAAATTGATTGGCAGATGATTGCCGGATTATCCGCTGTTTTAAATCGGTTTACCATCATCACCGGCGGTCCCGGCACTGGCAAAACTACAACCGTGGCAAAATTTCTTTCTCTTTTGTTGCGCTTAAATTCCGATTTGCGTGTCGCACTCGCTGCTCCCACCGGAAAAGCCGCAGCAAGAATGGCAGAATCATTGAAAAATTCCACGGCATTGGATGAAGAATCAAAAAAAATTATCCAACAATTTGAACCTTCTACGATTCATCGTTTGTTGAAAGTAAATAGAAATTCCATCCATTTTAAACACAACAAAGAAAACCCAATTCCTTATGATTTGGTCATTATCGATGAATCGTCGATGATTGACATCGCACTATTTTCAAAACTTATGGACGCCATTCCCAATACGGCTAAAATTGTGCTTTTAGGCGATAAAAACCAACTTGCCTCAGTAGAAGCCGGTAGTTTGTTTGGAGATTTGTGTCTGGCTCAAAACCAATTAAACTTGTTTTCTAAAGAAAGAGCGCAATTTATTAATCAATTTATCGATGCTGACGCTGCCAAAATTTCGTCAGAATACATCACCGATAAAAACCATCTGCTTTTTGAAAAAGTTATCGAACTCCAAAAAAGTTACCGATTTTCAGACGATGGCGGCATCGGAAAACTGAGCAAAGCCATCATATCAAATAACCGCAAAAATGTAATTTCATTTTTTGAAAATACGGATAAAGAGGTTGAAATAGATACCGAATATTCAGAAGAAAATTTTAAGGATTTCATAAAAGGTTATGAAGATTACATCCGGGAAACCGATATCCAAAAAGCATTTGAAAAATTGAACCAATTACGAGTGCTTTGTGCTGTTCGCGAAGGTCCTCAAGGAATTTATGCCGTAAATTCGCAAGTCGAAAATTATCTCATTGAAAAAAATCTGATTTCACGAACCGGAGAATTTTATGAAAACCGCCCCATTATAATCACCGGAAACAATTACGAACTTTCACTTTTTAACGGCGATATCGGAATTGTCAGAAGCGATGAAAACGGCAAATTAAGGGTGTGGTTTGAAGATGAAAACAACGAATTAAAATCTGTGCTGCCGGCATATATTACAGCAGCGGAGACGGTTTTTGCAATGACTATTCACAAAAGTCAAGGTTCGGAATTTGAGAAGGTTTTTGTCATTTTGCCTGATTTGGAAGACAATCCGTTGCTTTCTCGGGAATTGCTTTATACGGCGGTTACTCGTGCCAAAAAGGAGGTAATTGTCCAATCTCGTAAAGATTTGTTTTTAAAATGCATCGAGCGAGGTGTTGAACGGAGTTCCGGTTTCGCAAAAAGATTTAATAACGTATAAACAGCAATTATTTCAATGAGTATTCGATTAAAAGTATCCAATTCCTTAACTAAACTTGCAGAAAATCTGGCAGTAGAAATTCAACATTCTGCCGATGTGTTTCGCCCGGTTTACATTGTGACGCAAACCGAAGGAATGAACGTCTGGCTCAAACAACAACTTGCCAATCGGCTGGGAATTGTTGCAAACATTCGATTTTTAAAACCAAACGAAAGTGTTCATCTGTTGTTTCGGAAAATTTCAGGAACCTATAAACGCTCCATTTCTTTACACGATTTTACATGGCTGCTCTACACGTTGTTAGACGAAAACGAATTTAAATCCCGTTACCCTTTTATTGCACAATATTACAGCTCCAAACATTCGGACAGCGATTTAAAACGTATGGCTTTAGCTCAGCAAGTTGCCGATCTTTTTGACCAGTATCAAGTGTATCGTACTGCAATGACCGAAGAATGGAACACGAGCAAAGACGATTACGACAATTGGCAAAAAACGCTATGGATAAATGCAATGAATCGCATCGGAGACAATTTCCCGGACAAAAATTATATTGGAAAATTTATTTCTGAAGCCGTACAGATTCCTGACAATCAATTAATTTTAAAAGAAGAGATTTCCAATTTATACTTTTTTGGAATCAGCTTAATTACAAATTATCATTATGCGATTATAAATTCTGTTTCCAAGTTTGTCGATGTGCAATTTTTAATTCAAAATCCTGCACCCGAAGACTATTGGTTTGAAGAAAAAACAGAAAAACTTATTTCCTTTTTACAAAGCAAAGGTTACTACGACAAATCGGAAAAATCAGATGCAAATCCGTTATTGGTCAGTTGGGGAAAATTGATTCAGGATACTTTTTTAATGATTTTCGAAGACAGTCAGATACTTAATACAATGGAAGAGCTTCCCTCTGAAATTCCCAATCCCGACACGCTTTTGCATCGCATTCAAAAATCTGTTTACGAGAATGAAAAACAATTTAAAATTCCTAAAAACCTCCTATACGACGGATCGATTACGATTAATTCTTGTTTTAATCCGCTGCGTGAAGTGCAGGTTTTATACAATTATTTAGTTCATTTAATCGATAAACGCAACGAGGAATTGTCTGCGAGAGATATTGTGGTAATGGTTTCCGATATCGATACTTATGCATCCTACATCAAGGCGGTTTTTGACAACGCTCCTTACCATTTTCGCTACACCATTGCAGATGAAAGTTTTGCTGTTTCGGACAGTTTGTCCAATGCATTGATTGAAATTCTCTCCCTACGAGAAAATCAGTTTACATCGGAAACTATCGTCAGACTTTTGGATTTTTCTGCCATTCGCAACAACTTCCGAATCAACGATGTGGAGTTTGTAAGAAATTTAATCCGCGAAGCCAACATTCGTTTTGGAACAGTCGGAAAAAAGGAAGATGACACCTATTACGTCAGTTGGCAATACGGTTTAAAACGGATTATGTACGGCCTTTGTATGAGCGGCGGAAATGAATATGAAACCGAAAATGAAAGTTTATATCCGTTGGATTCAGTTGAAGGTTTTCAAATGGCGCAAACTGTTCATTTCACGTATTTTATCGAATTGCTAATCCAATCCGTCCAATCCCGTAAAACCAAACGAACGCTTTCGGAATGGGTAAATTATGTAGAAGATACCGTTTTTCAATTTATTGGAGAACGAGAAGAAAATGAAGACGAGGATTATTTACTGCTGCTTAAAGAACTTGAAAACTACAATCTGTTACAGGAACTTTTTAATGAGAAAGTCAGTTACGATGTGTTTTTGTATGACTTCCTTCCTATTTTGAAAAATGCGAAACGAAGTCGGGCATTTGCATCTTCCGGAATCACTTTTTGCTCGTTAATTCCGATGCGAAGTATTCCGTTCAAAGTAGTAGCGCTTTTAGGAATGGACTACGACAAATTTCCGCGAATCGAGAACCGTGTGAGTTTTGATTTAATGTTGAAAGAAAAACAACGCGGCGACCGAAACATCAAGCAAAACGACAAACATCTCTTTTTGGAAACTTTAGTATCTGCCGAAGATTATTTATACATTAGCTATATCGGTCAAAACGTAAAAGACAATAGCAGCATTCCGCCGTCTTCAATGGTTGACGAATTGATAGATTTTATCAGCACCCATTCTGAAAATCCCGACAGTACGCGAAAAAAGATTGTTCAAAAACATCCTTTGCACGACTTTAGCAGAAATTACAACTCCGACAATCCGAATCTGTATTCCTACCTCTCGCAAAGCACTTCAAAATTGACTCTCAAAAAAGCCAATCCGTCGGCTTTCGACAATTTTGAAGATATCGCTATTGAAAAATTTGTTTCATTTTTAAAAAATCCCATCAAAGGGTATTACAACAAAGTCTTGGATATTTATTATCGCGAAGACGAATTGATTTTAGAAACCACAGAAAAATTTGATTTAAATTCTCAGGAAAAATGGCGGTTGCGAACGCATTTTCTGACACTTCCGGATGAGACCTACGAAAGCGAAAGACAACGCTTGTTAAAACAGGGAGAATTGCCTTTAAAAAACATGAGCCACCGAAAATTTAATGAACTTATCGAGGAAATTTCCTATGTAAAAGAAACTTATGAAAATCTGACAAAATCCTTGGAGAAAAAGAAAATTCCCATTTCCCTGCAAATTGAAAACTCAAGAATCAACGGAACGATTGAAGTTTTTGGAAATCGGTTGATTTTTTCCTGCTTTTCCAAAAGAGAATTAAAGTACCAATTGGATGCTTATATCCGATATCTGTTGTTGATAGCTTCAGGAATTGAGGTCGAACTTCATTATATTTCTCATCATAAAGAAAAAGTGTCCGAACTCAAAAGCATTTCGCAAAAAGAAGCTCTGGAAGTCCTGAAAAAAATGTTTCAATTTTACGTCGAAGGACATCACGCCGTACTTCCTTTTATTCTTGAAGCATCAGAAAAATTGAACGATTTTGAAAACTTGGACTATCTACAATTCATCAAATCTCTTGATAGAGATTATATAAACAATTTTCGATTCCCCGCTTCGGATCAGTATCACATTATGGAGTTTGAAGAAGGTTTATTTGATGAAACGAACTTTGAAAAATACAAGGAAATTGCACTTATTTTGGTCGCTCCGTTAAAAAATATATTTGCTTAAAATGACACCCCATAAAATCAATTTTAAAGAATTTGAAGTCTTGACAGTTCCGCTCACCGGCAGCAATTTAATTGAAGCAAGTGCAGGAACGGGAAAAACCTATTCCATTGCCATTTTGGCATTGCGCATTCTTTTGGAGAAAAAAAATCCCATCAATGAAATTCTGATGGTAACTTTTACCAATGCCGCCGTTGCCGAACTTCAGGAGCGCATCCGGATTTTTGTTCGAGAAGCCTATAAGTACGTAAACGGACAAGACATCGGAGATCGACAAATTATGGCAGTTGTGGACGCTTCCAGAAACCATTTATCACGGCAGGAAGCACAACAAATTCTGCGAAATGCCCTTCTCAATTTAGATGAAGCTTCAATAATGACCATTCACGGATTTTGTCAAAAAAGCCTCAACGAATTTGCTTTTGAGACCAACCAATTGTTTCATGCGGAATTGATTCAAGACATATCAGAAATTGTCCTAAAAGAAATCCAGCAATTTTGGCGAACTCATATCACGCCACTCAAAGATGAATATTTAAAAATTTTAATTTCCCATAGTTTTACCCACGATTCAATTTATGTTGTTTTAAAAGACCATTTAAACGAAAAAAATTATCTATTTTACGATGTCGAACGTGATTACGATTTAGAATCCGATCTTGAAAAAAACACAGAAGGTAAAGTAAAATCGTTACAGAACGAAATAAGCTTTCTCAAAGAAAAAATAATCGGGAAAATAAGTAGTCAAAAAGAACATATTAAAAGTCAAAGCGAAAAAAATAAAAATGCACAAAAATTGTTTCAAAATTTAGAAACTCCAGAAGAAATTATTGAAGCAATCAATGACAAAAAAAACACTAAATACATTCAAGAGTTATTTCCGGAATATCTAAATGACATTCAACATTATTACGAGCTAATTGAAAATTTGGCAAACGAAGAACAAAAGGTAATTACCGATATTTATTGTTTTGCCATTCAAGAAATCAGCAAACAAATAGAAAATCACAAACTCGCGCTGAATCTGATGTCCTTTGATGATATGATTGTCAGAATGCACCGTGCTTTGATGCAAGGAGAAAACACCCCGCTTGCCAATGAATTGCGTAAAAAATACAAAGCTGTTTTTATCGATGAATTTCAAGATACCGATAAAAGACAATATGAAATTTTTGAAAATGCCTTTCATGACAACAGTATTTTATTTTATATCGGAGATCCAAAACAGTCTATTTACGCTTTTAGAAAAGCCGATATCGCTACTTATTTTAAAGCGAGAAACAAGGTTGACAATGTGTATAATATGAACATTAATTACCGTTCTACCTCCTCATTGATAAATGCTTTGAATCATTTTTTTAGTCCTTATGAAGATTTTGATACTTTTCATTATAAAGATGATATTCAAAGCATTATCTATAAAAATGTAGATGCTCCGTCGAATAGTTCAAAAGGAACTATTCTTGAAAAAAACAATCCCATCGTTCCGATTCAAATCACTTCTCTCAAAAACAATACTGAAATTCAAAAGGATGTTCCGCGACAAATCTTGAAATTATTGAAAGATTCAGATTTTACGATTCCCAACAAAAACTCAGGACAGCGCACTATTCGTCCGTCGGATATCGGCGTACTGGTGCGTTCCAACCGCGAAGGTTTGGCGATTCAGCAGCAGTTATCACAGGTAAATGTTCCTACAGTTGTGGTTTCTGACATTAAAATTCTGCAAACCGTCGAAGCACAAGAAATTGCTTATTTGTTAGATGCAATCATTCATCACAAACGCGCTCAAGTGAATCGGGTATTGTTAACTTCCTTATTTCGTTGGAAAAAAGAAGACATACTCAAAACCGATGAAGAAAACATCATTGAAATGTTCCGGAATTATTATTCAATGTGGGTTGAAAAAGGAGTGTATGCCACCTTGATGACCGTTATTTCTGATTTTAATATCCGCACAGCTTTAACTTCAGATTCCGAAGAAAATGGAATGCGCATTTTGACCAATCTATCCCATCTGATGGAATTGTTATACAAAACTGAAAGTCGGCTTATGCTTAATCCTGTGGAACTGTTACAATGGCTTCGATTAAACATTGCCAATCCGGAATCCGGAGAAGATGAATGGATTCAGCGTATGGAAACAGATGAAGACGCTGTTAAAATTGTGACCATTCACAAGAGTAAAGGATTGCAATATCCCATTGTTTTCGCACCCTTTTTGGATTTTAAGCCAAAAACTGCAAAGGATTTGCAGGTAAATTTCCGGGATGAAAACGGAGTCTACAGGTCAGGATTGTTTTCTCAATTAACCGAAACACAACAACAACGCTATTTGTTACAAGCAGAACAAGAAAACCGAAGGCTGCTCTATGTTGCTCTGACAAGAGCCGTTTACGCTTGTTTTATCAGCAAAAACGATTATCAAAAGACATCAACCCTGAGCGTTTTTTTAAACGCCGTGTCCTTTGATGATATTCTAATTACCCGGAACGAACCGCTTGAAAAACCAACTGCCAATTACAATCCGAAACCTCCGAAAAAGCAATTCCCTCCAAAAATCATTGATTTTTCGCTAAAAGAGAATTACTGGACACGTATTAGTTTCAGCAGTCTGGCAGCGAAACCTAAGTATATTCCACGTGATAATTTTGTTTCCGAAGAAGAAAATTACGAACATTTTATTTTTAAATCGTTGGGAAGAGGAACTAAAATCGGGAATTTTCTGCATTCCCTATTTGAAAACATCAATTTTGATACTTCTCAGAATCAACAGCGAACCATTCAGCGAATCATCAATCAATTTTTGCGGAAAGAAGATAAAAAATTTAATAAAAACATTCATCAATTAATTGAACATACGATGCAGGTTGAGATTCAAACAGATTCCGATTCTTTTCGCTTAGCTTCAGTGAATTCAAACGAATTAATCCACGAACTCGAATTTGATTTTCCTGTTTCTTTATTTACTCCTTCCACTCTTCAGCAACTGCAAAAAAAGGGAGTTTATATTTCTCACGAAACCTGGAAACAATTGGAAGGCATCATGACCGGAAAAATAGACTTGTTTTTTCGCCATAACAATAAATATTACATACTCGACTGGAAATCGAATTATTTAGGCGCAACTTTAGATGATTATTCGCAAAAAGCATTGTCGGATGCGATGGACATTAATAATTATCATTTACAATACTACATTTACACCTTTGCCATTCAGAAATTTTTAAAAAGTCGATTGGGAGATGTTTTTGATTACGAAAGAGATTTTGGAGGTGTTTTGTATTTGTTCATCCGCGGAATCCGTCAAGGAAAAACCAACGGAATATTTTATGCAAAACCAACTTTAGAACAATTGGAACTGATGGAGAATTTATTTGAGCTTGGATAATCAGTAATTATTGTAGGGCGATGCAGTCGAGACCTTATTTTAGAATACTCGAAGGGATATCTTAAACTGCTAAAACCGTTGGCTAATTTTCAAAAAAACTTTTCTACGGGCAATTTTGCATCTCCAAATCTGCCAACTATTAGTATCTTGCAGGCTGATTAAAAATGTAATGCAATGAGATTTTTAAACCTTCTGTTTGTTCTTTTTTCTTTTTCACTTTTTGCCCAACAAGGCGGTATGTGGATTCCTTCACTTTTGGAAGGAATGAACGAATCCGAAATGAAAAATTTGGGCATGAAAATGTCCGTCCAAGATATTTACGATGTCAATAATTCCAGTTTAAAAGATGCCATCGTCCATTTTAACGGCGGTTGTACTTCAGAACTTATTTCGGACAAAGGATTGCTTTTGACTAATCATCACTGCGGATATTCACAGATTCAAAGTCATTCAACCGTAGAAAATGATTATTTGGAAAACGGATTTTGGGCAAAAAACTTACAAGAAGAATTGCCAAATCCCGGTATGACTGCTACGCTAATTGTACGTATCGAAGATGTTACCGATAAAATAATGAATGGCATTACAGAAAATATGTCTGAAGATGAAAGACAAAAGCGAATAGAAGCCAATATTTCACAAGTAGTATCCACTTCCGCTAAAGAATCATATCAAGAAAACCGTGTGCGAACATTTTATGAAGGCAATCAGTACATGCTTTTTGTGGTTGAAACTTTTAAAGATATCCGGCTTGTGGGTGCGCCGCCTTCCTCTATTGGAAAATTCGGGAGTGATACGGATAACTGGGTATGGCCAAGACATACGGGAGATTTTGCACTATTCCGGATTTATGCAGACAATAACAACCGTCCGGCTGAATATTCTGAAAACAACGTGCCGTACAAACCCAAGCACTTTTTGCCGATTTCTTTAGACGGCGTTACAGAAAACGATTTTACGCTGGTCTTTGGATTTCCGGGAATGACAGATGAATACTTGCCGGCAATTGCCATTGAGCAAATCGTTACTTCCCTTAATCCTGCTCGGGATAAAATTCGAACAAAAGCTTTGGATATCGTTGATGAATATATGAGAAACGATTCGCAAATCAAACTTCAATACGCTTCCAAATTTGCACGGATTGCCAATTTCTGGAAAAAATGGCGCGGAGAAACGCAAGGATTGATAAAATCCAATGCGGTTCAGATTAAAAAGCAGCAAGAACAAGCTTTAACTTCTGAAATACAAAAAAACGGTAAACAACAAGAATTTGGGCATATTCTTCCGCAGTTTGAAACTTATTACACCCAAATAGCTCCATACAATCTGGCAAGAGAATACTTTTTGGAAACGGTCTTAAGAAACGGAGAATTGTTGCGTTTTGCATTTCAAACCTATCAACTAAAAAACAGTTACGACCGATTGGGTGCACAATCTTTTACAGACCGCCGTGAAAACTTATTAAACTCTTTCCGAGTTCAATACAGAGATTACAATGCGCAGGTTGATAAAGATGTTTTCGAAGCTTTGGTAAAACTTTATGCCGAGGAAGTTCCCGAAAGATTTTTGCCTGAAAAACTCAAAAGTGCAGACATAAAACAATTGACTGAAAAAGTTTATCAAAACTCCGCTTTTACCGATTATGAGCAACTTGAAAAATTACTTTCCGGGGATCCTGAAGCTGCTGTTGCACGTTTGATAGAAGATCCAGGATATCAAATTGCGGCAGCGATGGCAGATGCTTATTTTGAAAAGATTGCTCCCGAATACGACGCATTAGATTTAAAAATCACAGGATTAAAGCGCGGATATATGAAAGCACTAATGGAATTGAGCCCGCCTGATGCACGTATTTTTCCGAATGCTAACAGCACCTTGAGAATAACCTACGGACAAGTACGCGGTTACAGCCCGGCGGATGCAGTTTATTACGAACCCATCACTCATCTGGAAGGCGTCATTGAAAAATACATTCCCGGAGATTATGAATTTGACGTCCCTCAAAAACTCATAGCTCTTTATAACAGCAAAGATTATGGACCTTATACCGATGCAGAAGGACGAATTCCCGTAAATTTCATCGGAACCAACCACACAACGGGCGGAAACAGCGGAAGCCCTGCAATTGATGCTTATGGAAATTTGGTGGGAATAAATTTTGATCGCGTGTGGGAAGGAACGATGAGCGATTATTTTTACGATCCCGCCATTTCAAGAAATATTATGGTCGATATTCGCTATGTTTTATTTATTGTGGATAAATTTGCCGATGCAAAACACCTTATCGATGAAATGAAATTGGTACATCCTAAAAAAGACAACGCACAGAAAAGTAAAAAATCTAAGAAAAAGAGAAAAAAGTAGGCATTGGTTTACGTTTTATTTGTTTTCATAGTTTAGTAAGCCTCCGGATTTCAACAAATTCAGGGGCTTCTTTTTTAAGTTATAAAAAAAGCGTTTAATTTTAAGAAAAGAAAAACACATCTTTGCAATATCGTTTAAAAGAAAAATCAACCAATGTTATTATGAACCATTTTATAGCACTTTTTGCTTTGTCGTTATTGACAATCGGTTGCAATCAATCAGATTCGAGAGAAGCATATTTGGAAAATCAGATTAAGGAATTGCAACACAAGATTGACAATGCCTACACCCCTGGCTTTGGCGATTTTATGGGCAGTATCCAAAATCATCACAACAAATTATGGTATGCCGGAATTCATGAAAACTGGGAACTTGCCTCATTTGAAATTCACGAACTTGAAGAAACTTTTGAAGCGATAGAAAACACTTATCCCGATCGCGACCACACGCAATATATTCCGATGATTCACTCCGGTCTTGAAGCTGTTGAAAATGCAATTTCAGAACAAAATCCAGAAACTTTCAGAAGCAGTTATCTCACGCTTACAAATGCTTGTAATACATGTCATAAAGCTACACAACACGAATTTATAAACATTACAATTCCAACCGCTCCTTCTTTTACCAATCAAGATTATAAACCATTTTCTGAATAAATTGGTTTTGTCGATTTTTAGGAATTATATCCAAATAAAAATACCCTCGTGAATTTTCCAATTCACGAGGGTATTTTTATTAAAACAAGATTTCTCAGTTAATTCCTCGCGCTTTTAAAAGCGGTTCGATACTGGGTTCGCTTCCTCTCCAGGCTTTATAAACCTCATCGAGAGGCTCGGTATTTCCTTTAGAGAGAACCATTTCTCTTAATCGCTGTCCGTTTTCACGTGTCAAGCCGCCATTATTATTAAACCAGTTTCTTGCATCTTGATCCAGCATTTCTGTCCATAAATAGGAATAATAACCTGCTGCATAACCACCCGAAAAAACATGAGCGAAATAACTTGCTCGATATCTCGGTGGAACTGCATGAACTACATCCAATTTTGTTCTGTTCAAAGCATCTTTTTCAAATTGATTGACATTATCAATACTGGTTTCGGCGGAAATGGTAT
Organism: uncultured Flavobacteriaceae bacterium; assembly: GCA_964636665.1. Classification (GTDB taxonomy): domain Bacteria; phylum Bacteroidota; class Bacteroidia; order Flavobacteriales; family Flavobacteriaceae; genus JAAYLC01. The sequence continues at coordinate 20,861 of CAZWVT010000009.1, read as the reverse complement.
GAAATTCAAAATCCAAATTGGATGAAGCCAGATTTTCGGTCAAGCTGTATCCTTGATTAAATGTTCCTGATTTTTTAATCTTATCAATTAGTTCTTGAGGAATTTGCTCTCCGGTTTCGTAATGTACTGCATAATTTTTCAACACCTCAGCATCCAATGCCCACATTTCATTAAACTGTGAAGGAAATTCAACAAAATCGCGTGCGACAGCAGTTCCGCTCAAAGATGGATATTGCTGGTTTGCGAAGAATCCGTGCAATGCGTGACCAAATTCATGGAATAAGGTAATCGCTTCATCAAAAGTCAATAACGCCGGTTCACCTGCTGAAGGTTTTGGATAATTACAAACATTGTAAATTACCGGTTTTGTACCGTATAAGTGAGATTGCGTCACAAAATTCGACATCCAAGCGCCTCCTCTTTTACTGCTACGCGCGAAAAAATCGGTATAAAAAAGTCCTAATGGTTCTCCATTTTCTTCAAAAACTTCATAAACACTTACATCTTCGTGATACACCGGAATATCTGTTCTCTCTTTAAAAGTAATTCCGTATAATTTAGTTGCAGCATAAAACACTCCGTCGTGAAGTACTTTATTTAATTCAAAATAAGGCTTGATTTGATTTTCATCCAAATCGTATTTTTCTTTGCGAACCATTTCGCCATAATAATTCCAATCCCAAGGTTCTAAAGTAAAATCTTCCCCTTTGGAACGAATCATTTTTTGAATTTCTTCGGCTTCCGCTTTTGCCAAACGTGTAGCAGCAGGAACTAACTGGGCAAAAAAGTCTCTTACGTTTTCAGGATTTTTAGCCATGGTTTGTTGTAAGCTCCATGCAGCATAATTTTCAAATCCTAACAATTGGGCTTTCTTTGCTCTTAACTCGACGATTTCTTTTACGATAGCTTCCGTACTGTTTGCTCCAGTAGCGCGTTCCCAAGCAGACATAAATAATTTTTCACGGCTGTCACGATTATCCATGGATTGCAATACCGGTTGTTGTGTAGTATTTAGAAGTGGAACTTTCCATCCTTCTCCATCTTCATTTTCCAAGGATTTTAAACGATTTTCGTCAATTCCTGCCAATTCAGATTTATCAGTGAATACAACTGCTCCGGCATTGTTGGCTTCTAATAATGTTCTTCCAAATTGCGTTGTCAATACTGCAAGTCTTGCATTGTGTTCTTTTAAAGTAGCTTTGTCTTCATCGGAAAGGTTGGCACCTGCCACAACAAAATCATCGTAATATTTTTCAAGAAGACGTTTTGATTCTGCATCCAAACCTAGGTTATCTCGTTTTTCATAAAGCGTTTTTATCTTTTGAAAGAGTTTATCATTTAGATAAATATTATCGTTCAATTCGGACAATTTAGGTGCCATTTCCTCTGAAACTGCCTGAATGGTATCGTTGGTATGTGAAGAAGAAAGTGCATAAAAAACACGGCTTGTTCGCGTTAAGAGATCGCCGCTTTGTTCAAGTGCCACAATGGTATTTTCAAAAGTCGGTTCTTCTTCGTTATTGGAAATTTCTTGAATACGCTCATTTTTTTCTTTAATTCCCTGTTCCATTGCAGGTTTAAAGTGTTCGTTTCTAATTTTAGAAAAATCGGGTGCGTAATAAGGAAGAGTGCTTTCTGTGAAAAACGGATTATCGGTGTCCATATCGGTATCCGGTGATTTTTCGGTTTCTTTATTTTGATTACAACTGACAATGAAAGTTGCCACTAAAAAAACCACAATAGTTTTTTTCATAATTTATGATGATTTTAAGTTTGTCCCAAAGATACACTTTTACCAATAATTCTTATAAAGTCAACTTTGGGATAAAATTCAGAAAAAAGGTTTGTATAGCAGAACTCGAAAATCAATGGCTGTCAAGTGTGGATTTTGCCGTTTCATTTCTTTGTATTGTTTCAAACTTCCCATCGCACGATTGGCAGCTCCCGAAGGTGCCAACAGAGAAACGGTTTTGATGATTCTCTCAGTTTCAGGCAGCTTAAACTGATGGATTCGGGGCACTTCGGAAGAAATTAATTTCAATTTTTTTTGATATGCATTTAAATGTTTTCTAAAAAAGTATTCCGGTCCGTTCTTGCTGTTTCCACCGGTAAACAGTAAAGTATCAATTTCGGAATGTCGTTGCAGAATACTCACTAAATCACGAAGTTCTACCTCTAAAATTCCTATATCCGAGGCATCGATTTTTTTGCGTTTTGCAGAAGCGACCATATCACAAATTCCAATGCCTCGTGAAATCAGAAAATCTTCTCGTTGTTTTCGTGCATCAACGGTGTTTTCATATTTTAAATTTAAATTAAACAATTTGTCAAGTATGGGCCACAATTGCCCGTCACGACTTCCGTAACAAAAATCCACATCGCCTTTCTTTAATTCTCCTGTGGTAAAACGCGGCGGCGGCAACGTACCGACAATTAATTTTGTGGCTGATGACGGAATGTAAGGCGCATAAGGATGAATATGATGAAACAATTCCGGCATAATGTTTTTAGAATTTTCAGAAGATTTATTACAATCTATTTTAAAAAGTTAACCCAATTTCAAAGTTGCGAAATTGGGTTTTAATGCACGAATTAATCGATTATTCGACATTCATTTATGCTGTTACAATTTCATTGCCATTTGCTTTCCAATCAGCCATTCCTCCTGAATAATTAAGAATATTATTTATTCCGGCTCTTTTAAGCAAGGAACAGGCAATGGCAGAACGCATCCCACTTTGGCAGTGAACAATTACTTCTTTGTCTGTCGAAATTTTGTCTATATTTTCCAAAAGCGTTCCCAAAAATACGTGATCGGCATCTTTAATATGACCTGATTGATATTCAGAAGTTCCTCTTACATCTACAACTTGAACCTTGCCGGATTGCATTTTCTTTTTTACCGTGTTTTGGTCAATATTTTTAATGGATGTTAAAGCTTCTGCTTCGTCATAAGCCGTATTATTTATGATAAATCCTCTGATATTGTCCAATCCGATACGCATCAACATACGCGTTAATTCATCTTTTTGTTTTAAATCCGACATTACAATAAACGGCTCTTCATAATTTAAAAACCAACCCATCCATGTTGCAAATGATTTATTGGCCGGAATGTTGATAACTCCGGGAAGATGACCTTTCGTAAATGCATTTTTATCACGCGTATCGATGACTTTTACGCCTTCATTAAGTGCTTGTTGAACTTCTTCAAATGAAAATGTCGGATGATTGGGAACTTCAGTCAACAAGGATCGATCTACTTTGTTCAAATGCTTCATCATCGCAAAGTATTTTGGCGGTTCCGGTTGGTCTGTGAGCAGATAATTAATAAATCCTTCTTTATCATTTTCATATTGAAATGCCCAGTTTGCTTGTTTTTCATAACCGACTGTTGAACTTGGAACAGCTCCCAAACTTTTTCCGCAAGCAGATCCTGCACCGTGTCCCGGCCAGACTTGAATAAAATCTTTCAACTCGGCAAATCGCTGAATGGATTCGTACATTTGTTTTGCACCGAGTTCCTTGGTATCTTGAATCCCTGCTGCTTTTTCCAGCAAATCCGGACGGCCGATGTCTCCTACAAAAACAAAATCTCCGGTAAAAATCATCACGGGTTCATCCGATCTCGGGTGATCTGTCAATAAAAATGAAATGCTTTCAGGGGTATGTCCGGGAGTGTGCAACACTTCTAAAGTTAAATTTCCTACTTTAATAATGTCTTTGTGTTTCAATCCTTTATGCGGAAATTCATATTGCCAATCAGGTCCGCCTTCGTCAGAAAGATACATCACAGCACCTGTAACCGCTGCCAATTCACGAGAACCGGAAAGAAAATCGGCGTGAATGTGGGTTTCGGCAATATGGGTAATGTTTAAATTGTTTTCTTTGGCAATTTTTAAGTAATCGTCAATATCTCTTTTGGCGTCAATGACAATGGATTCTCCGGTTGCCTGACATCCTACCAAATAACTTGCTTGTGCTAAGGTCTTGTCGTAAATATGCTGAAAAAACATAATCCTAATTTTTAGTATAAATCAATTTTTATTCGATTTGTAAAATTACAGATTTACAAATGATTATTTAAATGCTTAGCTTTTATTCTTCTAATAAACTATCTAATAAATTCCTCACTTTTTTGCTATTCCAATCTGCTACTCCGGTTTCTTTAATAGCAATTTCCCCTTTTTTGGAAATTACAAAAGTAGTAGGCAATGCCCTCGACTCCAATTGTTCGGGAGCGGCATATCGTTGAAAATAAACCGGCAAATCATAGCCTCGTCGTTCCATAAAAGCTTCTACGCGTTCTTTTTCTTCGGAAGTGACAAACAAAAATTCGACTTGATTTCCATAATCGTCGTAGAGCTTTTGGAAAGACGGCATTTCTGCAACACAAGGCGGACACCATGTTGCCCAAAAATTTAAAACTATGACTTGATTTTCTGCTTCTCGAAATGAATAAGGCTCATCCTCAAAAGTTGTTAACATCCAATCATAATCTTTGAGTACTTTTCGTTGGTTCTCCGGAGTTTGTGAAGGTGAGAACGCAATCAATCGTTGGACAGTAACCATAATCGGCATCCGTGTTTGTGGAATAATCAACAAAGCTAAGAATACTAAAAATAGTATGTTACTCCAATTTTTTAGAAAATACTTTTTCATTTCGGTTTAAATAAAAAACCCCACAAAACAGCTGTTTTGCAGGGTTATAAAATGTTATAGGATGTTTGACTTATGCATTCTGTTTCTTGATTAAATTCAAAGCTGAACCTTCACGATACCATTCAATTTGTGCTTTGTTGTACGAATGATTTGCCATAATCGTATCCTTACTACCATCACTGTGAACAACTTCGATGGTCAGTGGTTTTCCTTCGGCAAATTCGTGGATATCCACAAAGTTGAAAGTATCGTCTTCTTGAATCAAATCGTAATCGGCTTCATTTGCAAATGTCAGGCCGAGCATTCCTTGTTTTTTCAAGTTTGTTTCGTGGATTCTCGCAAATGATTTTACCAACACAACCGCAACTCCCAAATGTCTGGGTTGCATCGCTGCGTGCTCGCGAGAAGAACCTTCGCCGTAATTGTGGTCGCCTACTACAATTGTTTTAACTCCGTTTTCCTTATACTCTCGTTGCACATTTGGTACGCCGTCATACTTTTCTGTAAGTTGATTTTTTACAAAATTTGTCTGCTCGTTAAACGCATTCACCGCTCCAATCAGAGTATTGTTGGCGATATTGTCCAAGTGTCCTCTGTAACGCAACCAAGGTCCGGCCATTGAAATATGGTCTGTGGTACATTTACCCAATACTTTAATCAATAATTTTACACCTTGTAATTCATTGTCTTGAATAGGTACGAAAGGTTCTAAAAGTTGCAAACGCTCACTTTCAGGTTTTACAATTACTTCCACACTGCTTCCGTCTTTTTTAGGAGCGATGTAGCCGTTGTCATCTACTTCAAATCCTTCCGGTGGCAATTCGATTCCACGCGGTTCATCTAGTTTTACTTCTTCTCCGTCTTCATTAATCAACGTATCATTCATCGGATCAAAATCCAATCTTCCTGAAATTGCAATGGCTGCTACCATTTCAGGTGAACCTACAAATGCGTGGGTGTTTGGATTTCCATCCGCCCGTTTGGAAAAGTTTCTGTTAAAAGAGTGGACAATGGTATTTCGTTCATCGCCTTTCCGATCACTTCTGTCCCACTGCCCAATACACGGCCCGCAAGCATTGGTAAAAATGGTCGTTTTCAAATCTTCAAATATTTTCAAGATTCCGTCTCTTTCTGCGGTATAACGAATTTGCTCCGAACCGGGATTGATTCCCAAGTCACTTTTTGGAACTAATTTTTTCTCGAGAGCTTGCTTTGCAATAGATGCGGCTCTTGTCAAATCTTCATAAGAGGAATTGGTACACGAACCAATTAATCCCCAATCAACTTTAATCGGCCAATCGTTTTCTTTTGCTTTTTGTCCCAACTCTCCAACCGGTGTAGCAAGATCGGGTGTAAAAGGACCGTTTAAATGTGGTTGTAATGTCGATAAATCAATTTCGATAACTTGATCAAAATACGCCTCCGGATTTTCATAAACTTCTGCATCACCTGTCAAATATTCTCTGATTTTATTGGCTTCATCGGCAATTTCATCTCTTCCGGTAGCTCTTAAAAAGCGCTCCATAGAATCGTCATAACCGAAAGTGGAAGTCGTCGCTCCGATTTCTGCACCCATATTACAGATGGTTCCTTTTCCTGTACACGACAAGTTTTTGGCTCCCGGACCGAAATATTCGACAATTGCTCCGGTTCCTCCTTTTACGGTTAAAATCCCTGCTACTTTTAGAATCACATCTTTTGACGCTGTCCAACCGTTTAGTTTTCCGGTCAGTTTAACGCCGATAAGTTTTGGAAAACGCAATTCCCACGGCATTCCTGCCATCACATCAACAGCGTCTGCTCCTCCTACTCCAACAGCTACCATTCCAAGTCCGCCGGCATTTACGGTATGACTGTCTGTTCCTATCATCATGCCGCCCGGAAAAGCATAATTTTCAAGAACTACCTGGTGGATAATTCCTGCTCCGGGTTTCCAAAATCCGATGCCGTATTTATTAGAAACTGATTCAAGAAAATCAAAAACTTCGCTGCTGGATTCATTTGCACGGAGTAAATCCGGTACAGCTCCTTGTTTTGCTTGAATAAGGTGGTCACAGTGAACTGTTGTAGGTACGGCAACTTTCTTTTTTCCGGCTTGCATAAATTGCAACAATGCCATTTGAGCGGTAGCATCTTGAAGTGCGATGCGATCCGGGGCAAAATCAACATAATCTTTTCCACGTTGAAAAACTTTTGAGGGATTTCCATCCCACAAATGAGAATAAAGAATTTTTTCAGAAAGTGTCAACGGTTTCCCTATCAATTCACGCGCTTTATCTACGCGTTCAGGAATTTGTTTATAAACTTTCTTAATCATGTCGATATCGAATGCCATAGTCTGTTTATTTTAAATTATTATCTGTGTTTTTTTGTGGTGCAAAGATACAAAATAGAGAGTCAATTAAAAAATAACCAACAAAAGAGGTGTTACGTAAAATGATTTTCATTAAAATAGCAAAATTTCAACAAATAAATTATTAAAACATTATTTTAAGGCTTTTAGAATAAGAATTTAATAATTCATCAAGTAAATTTAAAAGAGACTTTTGATAATTTCATCAATTGAAAGTCCTTCAGCTTCTGCCTTGTAGTTTTTAATCATCCGATGACGAAGAATGCCGACTGCTACTTTTTGAACATTTTCTATGTCCGGTGAAAATTTTCCTTGCAATGCAGCGTGTGCTTTTGCTGCCAATATCAAATTCTGCGATGCTCGCGGACCTGCTCCCCAATCTACATAATTTTTCACCAATTCAGGAGCTTCTTTTGAATTCGGGCGTGTTTTTCCTACGAGTCTCACGGCATATTCCACAACATTATCAGCAACAGGAATACGGCGAATCAGTTGTTGAAAATCGATGATTTCCTGACTTGTAAAAAGCGGTTGAACAGTAGCTGATGTTCCGGCAGTAGTCATTTTAACCACCTCTACTTCTTCCTCAAAACTGGGATATTCCAAATTGATGGCAAACATAAAACGGTCAAGCTGGGCCTCGGGTAACGGATAAGTTCCTTCTTGTTCAATCGGATTTTGAGTAGCCAACACAAAATAAGGCAAATCCAATTTGTAATGTCTTCCGGCAACGGTTACTGCGCGTTCCTGCATCGCTTCCAATAAAGCTGCTTGCGTTTTTGGCGGCGTTCGGTTGATTTCATCTGCAAGGATAATATTTGCAAAAAGAGGTCCTTTGATAAATTTAAATTCCCTGTTGTTATCCAAAATTTCAGAACCGAGAATATCGCTTGGCATCAAATCGGGCGTAAACTGAATGCGTTTAAAATCCAATCCAAGGGCTTGTGCAACTGTATTTACCAACAAGGTTTTTGCAAGTCCGGGAACGCCTATTAAAAGCGCATGACCTCCTGAAAAAACAGCTAATAAGACTTGTTCTACAACCTCGTCTTGCCCAACGATTACTTTACGAATTTCTTGTCGTAGTTTGTTGTATTTCGATACCAGTTCTGAAACTGCCGCAACGTCTGACATTTTTATTTCTTATTAAAAATTAACGATATTATTTTAACCAATCGATTTCAAAATTACACTCCTCATAGTCCTCATTCACGTGAACATAAACAGATTCGAGGATGTTGTCTTGCCATTTTACGATTGTATTAATTTGTTTTTCTCGAAGCGCTAACTGCTTGATTCGCTCGTAATCTTTTACGTAATCTGCTGTGTGCTCCGGATATTTTTTGGTTACCGTGTAGAGTTTAAACATTCCCTTTCCGGTACGGTCTCTGTCAGTGATGACATTTGAAACTTCGCCTTCGTTCAAATTGTAAACATACGCACTAAAAGTTGGATCCATTTTAGTTAAATCAAATCGGGTGTCAAAACTCATCGGGTTTATGAGTTGTCCACCGTTGTTGCGTGTTTCTTTATCGGTAGAATATTTTTGTGCAGCTTCGGCAAATGTCATTTCTCCGGATTGGATTTTCTTGCGGATATCGGTGATTTTCTCGTGAGCTGTATCAATCGCCGCTTGAGAAACTTCCGGAAATATCAATACGTGGCGGACATCTACTTCTTGTCCGCGGATTCGTTCTACATATACTATATGCCAACCAAAATCGGTTTCAAACGGTTCACTTACTTCTCCTTCCATCAGTGAAAAAGCCATGTCTTTAAATTCTTTTGCCATCGGTGAATCTCTTTTGATTCCTTCATACAATCCTCCTCTTCTCGCCGAACCGGGATCTTTGGAATACAGTACGGCTTTGGTAGCAAAACTCGCCTGATTTTCAAGAACATCAGCACGCATTTCTCTTAATCTTCTAACAACATCATCAATGGCTTCTTGTGAAATTTCAGGTTCGATTACAATCTGAGCAATTTCTACTTCCGTGGGAAAAACAGGGCGGTCTTCTTCGGGAATGCTGTAAAAGAAAGTGCGTACTTCTTCAGGGGTGACTTCTAATTTATCAATGATTTTTTGTTGCATCATGCTCGACAAACGATTCATTTTATTTGCATCAAAAAGTTCTTTACGCAAATCTGTAATATTGTCTTTACGATAAAAAGAAACGACTCTTTCTTCACTGCCCAATTCTCCTATCATATATTGCAATTGCTGATCGGTCATGGCATTAATTTCAGCATCGGAAACAATCAAACTGTCTTGTTTTGCCTGATGGGCGTACAATTTATCTTCCATCAGTTTGCCCAAAAGTTGACAACGCGATACGTCATCAGTAGAAATACCTTGAGAACGCATCTCAAAATAGCCCTTGTCAATATCTGTATCCAGAATTACATATTCTCCAACTACAGCGCTGATTCCTTCGGCTTTAAATCGCTTAAAAGTTTGTGGAACAGTATCCCGTTGTTGTGTTATTTCCAGATTCTCTTTCTCCTCAACAACGCCTTCTTCATTCGGTTCCAAAACAATTTGAGCCTGTGTGAAAGTGAATGTTAACAGAAAAAACCATACGATTTTATTCATAGTCATAAATTTCAAATACGTTATTTTTTATTGCATCTCTCGTAAGATCCACTTCAAATTTATTAATCAAATCTAATTTTCTTTTGTTAATAATAATCTGTTTAAGTGTGGGTTTTATAAAATGTAAAGGTGCTATATCCTGAATGTTTCGGACGTCTTCTACTTTTATAAAATAAATCCCAAGAGAATCCTTTAATTCAGTAAAAGTTTCCTTTTTTATTACCGATGTGTTTTCTTTTAAAATTGGAAGCAATGTAAACAAATTATCTTGTTTTACCCATACGGAATCATTCAGATTCGATGAATTAAATCCATAACTCTGACTCATCAAATATAATTTATCTTCCTCTTCAAAATCTGCAAAGTGTTTTTTAATACTGTTTGCGCCTTCATATTCCGGTGAAAGATGAATATAACGCATCTTTAAAAGAACATCGTTCAATCTAAAATTTTCTTTGTTTTCTTCGTAATAAGACTGATACTCTTCATCGGAAATCACACTGTCCAAATGTTTGCTGACCACTACGTTAATATAAGCATCGGTGAGCAAATCGGAACGGTATTGGCTTACCAAATTTTCATAGCGCTGCAATTCTTGTTCCGGCAAATTGACTTGTGCTCGGTCAATAAGAATCATCCTCCTTGCCCATCTTTCAATAAAATTGCGAACAATTACCGTACTGTCTTCCGCCGATGTTCCCAATGGAACGATATTTTCGATATCGGCTTTGGTAAGATAATTTGATTTAACGCGTGCCACAACGTCCTTTTGTGGTTCTTCTTCAAAATATTGACAAGAAGAAACCAATGTTATCAAGAACAGTAAAATAACACTACGAACAATCACTCCAGTTCTTTTCTAAGTTTTCGCAATGCTCTTTTTCTCACTTTCACATCGTAATTGTCGTGCAAGTAACTCAGCCATTCTTTTTCTAATTTTTGCTGATATTGGCTGATTACAATTCCGCGAACGTCATCCAAAGATTTTAAAGATTCCGGAAGTACTTCATTTACCAACACAACTGTGTATGAGCCATTGTCGGTAGTGTAAATATCAGAAATGCCTTTTTTGAATTCAAAATTTCTTGGAAGTGTCGGATGCGTTGCTTCAAAAGCGCCGTTGCTCAAGATGACATTTACTATTTCTCCTTCATTTAATTTTGCACGAATTTCTTCAGGAGTTTTTCCTTCTTCCAGCATTTTTTTCACTCGCCGCGCTTGTTCCTGAGAAGTAGCCGAAAAAATAGTACCTTCCACACGCTCATTCCAGCGATGATTGTGTTTTATATTTTCAAAATACGCTTGTAATCCCAAGGTGTCTTGTTTGGCTTTGGTCCAAATATTTTTGTCCATCACGTCAAAAATGAGCAAACCATCACGGTATTCATTTAAGATAGCCGCATAATCTTCATTTTCCTTTTCCAATTCATTCTTAAAGTAATCTTTGACCGTTTCAATTTCAAACTCTTCATACACTCCGGACAAGATGGCTTCTTTGCTGGGATAAGGCCGCATTGCCCTTTGTTTTTCTTCCAAGAACTTAGCAAAATCAGAAAATTTCAAACTTTTATTTCCAATTTTAAAGAGTAATTTATCATCTTTTTCCTGAATCGGAGTCATTTCCCATTTACGTCTGGAAATTGCAGTATCCGAGACATATTCTTGGAAAAACGGCATAAAAGGTTCCCCGTTTTTAAATCCGTATTTGTCTTTAATTTTTTTCGTAACGGTAAAGGAAACCACTTTCGAGCGATCCCCTTGCATCACTCGTTGTTCTAATAATGCTTTTTGAGATTCGAAAGTTTCTTCGGGAAGTTTTTCATCCAATCTGATGATGTGCCATCCGAAAGCTGTTTTTACAGGCGCACTGATTTGGCCTTTTTCTTCCAATTCGTAAGCTGCATTTTCAAATTCCGGTGCTCTCAACTCTCCTTTGGCAAATGGATTCAGACGTCCTCCTTCAACTGCTGAAGGTTTGTCATCTGAAAATTCACGCGCCAAATCTTCAAAATTCTTGCCTTGTTTTATCATCGCCTCAATTTCTTTTGCACGTTCTTCAGCATTGAAACTCCGGTCGCCTTTTTGATCCGAAATCATAATATGAGACACTTGAATTCGGTTTAATTTTTCTCTTCGGTCACTCACTTTGACAATATGATATCCAAAACGCGTACGCACGATGTCGGAGATTTCTCCTTTTGGCGTATTGTATGCAGCTGTTTCAAATGGATAAACCATAGAAAAAACTGAGAAATATCCAAGATATCCTGAAGTTCCTTTGGCATTCGGTTCTTCGGAATATTGACGTGCCAATTTTTCAAAATCTTCTCCTTTTTTCGCTTTTCCATAAACTTCTTTGATTTTATTGTAAGCAGCAAGCGTGTCGGCGGGAGGAGCATCCGGACCAACCATTATGAGAATGTGACTGGCCTCAATATCATATTTTCCGCGGTCGTAAGCTTCTTTTACCAAATCCGCTATTATTTTATCTTCAAACAAGTAGTTTCGAGAAAGTTGGTCGCGATATTGTGCAAGTTCAGTCTGGTAAGTTTCATTCTGATCCAGACCCTGCGTGCGGGCTTCGGCAACTTTTAATTTGTAGTCGATAAAAAGCTCCAAATAACTGTCAATATCTTTTTGAGATTCGTCCTGAACCAATTCAAGGTTTTTTTTATAAACTCTTTTGAACTCATTGGTGTAAACCGGCTGATCGTTTACATACAATAGAATATCTTTTTTGTTTTGAGTCCATCCGAAAAGTATCGGAAATGTAATTAAACAAAGACTAAGAATTTTTTTCATCTCTTATTATTCGTTGAAATTTATTATTTATTTAGGTTACATTTTTTTTATCAACTTGCAAAAATAGGAAAACCGTAGCGAACAGTTCATTAAAATAAGTAACGATTTTAACCTGTGGTTAGTGTATTGTATTTTTTCTTTGTGTGGCAAAACTTTCAAACTGCAAATTCTTTCTGAAAAAAGTTATTCAATTTCTGTTTTGGAGAAAATAAATATAAGATTACAGTTTCGGATAAAGTCGTAAATTTGCAACTTAAAAATTTGATTTTATGAGATTATATCTTTTTGCTTTCTTGTTTGCCGCATCAATTACCACCGCTTTTGGGCAAAGCAAAGTCGGTGCTGTTGACATTGATTTTATCATTGAAAATATGCCCGAATTAGAAGATGTTCGGAAAAATTTGGAAACCTACGCAGCGCAATTGGAAGTCGATTTAGACAAAAGAATTGATGCATACAGAGAAGCCGCCGAGGAATATCAAAAAGAAGAAGCGCTGATGACTATTGCTCAAAAAAGAGAAAAACAAGAAGCTTTGGTTGAGCTGGAAAACGAACTTCAGAGATTTCAACAAAACGGATTAAAACTTATTGAAATCAAACAACAAGAATTTATGCGTCCATTATATGCCAAAGTGGAAGCCGCACTTGAAAAAATTGCAAAAGCTGAAAATTTCACTCAGGTGATGAAATTCAATCCGGATCTTATTTTCTTGGATGACGCTTATAATCTGACGCCTTTAATTTTACAAGAACTCAACATCGAAATTTCCGAAGAAAACTAATTACGCCGGCATCGTCGGTCGCACTTCGATTTTTGAAGGCAACGTTCGTTGAGGCAGTTTGAGCAAGCTCACAACCATCTGTCCGAGGTCTTCAATTTGAATTTTCCAAGCATCTTCATCTTTGGGCGTATTGCTGTTAAAATAAGTCGAAACCGAACCGGGCATAATCGTCGTGGTTTTGATTCCGTATTCCCTCATATCCAACATCGCAGCTTGCGTAAAACCTGTCAATCCGAATTTACTTGCATTGTAAGCGCTGCCGTTTTTGAAAAAATTGGTTCCTGCAAGACTGGAAATCGAAATGTAATATCCTTTATTTTTTTTTAATTCTTCCAGAGTGGTTTTTAAAGTAAAAAACGGTCCGGTCAAATTTGTATCAATCGTTTCGTTCCATTGTTCGATGGTCATTTCTTCAACAGATGCAAAGTGCCCCAACCCGGCATTGGCAATTACAAAATCGATTCGCCCGAATTTTTCAAGCGTTGCCGTTACTGCTTTTTGCTGGTCTTCATAACTGCGAACATCGGCTTGCAATCCTAATGCCACTGCATTTTTTGCTCGTTGATTGAGCTTGTTTGCAGCTTCCGAAGCAGCTTCTTGAGAGCGACTTGTCAACGCTACATTAATTCCTTCATTTAATAAAGCTTCGGCAATACCGTAACCGATTCCTTTTGTTCCGCCGGTAATAAAAGCGGTTTTCCCTTCTATATTTCTCATCTTAAAATCTGTTTTCCACAAAAATACAAAAGGAAAACAACATTAAAATTTATTTGATGCGATGTTGGATTTAAATTCTCATAAATAAGCAAACAATTTATTATCCAACTAATTATGAAAACCAAAGCGCAACTTTTTAAAAAATTAAAACACATTTAAAGAATCCGAATCTCAGAATAGGAGTTTAGATGGATTATATTGAAAATCATGCACTAATGATGTAATCCAAAAGCCACTTGCTTGTGCTTGTCTGACAAAATCTCTTGATTATCTTTGCAAAAAAATCTCAATGGATAATACAATAAAAACCTTTCGATTGATTTCTTCGCTTGAAGCAATTTCTTTTTTAGTCTTATTAGGTATTGCGATGCCTTTAAAATATATTTGGGACATGCCGCAAATGGTTCAAACTGTTGGAATGGCTCACGGTGTGTTGTTTGTAATGTATGTGATGGGCGCAATTTATATGTGGAAAAAACTTAATTGGACATTTTCGGTGCTGATGATTGTAATTTTGTGTTCCGTAGTTCCTTTTGGTCCTTTTTATGTGGAACGGAAGTATTTGTAGGCGGTAAATTGGTTGTTAATGAACACCTAATAACTTTTAGCAGGGTTATAAAAACAATCTCAAAAAAAATCCCGATAAGCTTTCAAAACCTATCGGGATTTTTTAATTTTTATGATACTATATTTAATAAGAAATATCAAATGAGCCGTCGGTTAATTCTATTTCTTCTGTCAAAAAATTGCCATTAGAATCATAATAAAAATGTCCTAATTTTCCTATAAACGTACCTTTGAGTTTATCGTTACTATTGGTTTGAACGATACTGGTAAGAAAACTATTTTCTCCGTAATGTGGGTCGTATTCTTTTCCGTTTTTCACATAAACAAACCCATACAGAACATTAGATCCGGTAACTGCTTTTTGAACTGTAAAACGTATTATTTCGGAAGGGTTATTATCAATTGATGCTGTAATGTTTAACTCTCCATAATCATTATCACCTTCGATTTCATTGACGTCAACTGTATTAAACGTTTTCTGAACGCCGTCAATCGTTACTTTTAATTCTGAGTTTCCGATTTGCCCCTCTCCTCCTCCGTTGTTATCGTCGCTTGAACAAGAAGTTAAACTCAATGTCAGCGCTGCTACGAATAAAAATAGTTTTTTCATTTTTTCTTATTAAAAATTTCAGGCAAAAGTATTAAAACATTTTAATTAAATATTCTTTACCGGACTTTTTGATAAAATTACCACTTTTTAGGTATTGATTCGAATTAGCTCAGGTCATAGTTTTGGCATATTGATTAAGCAAAATTTTAAAAAATCATTATTTAACTAAAAATCATTATTTAACTAAAAA
>CAZWVT010000009.1:0-5485 GCA_964636665.1 uncultured Flavobacteriaceae bacterium | reverse complement strand
AAAAATCATTATTTAACTAAAAATCATTATTTAACTAAAAACCATTTATTATGAAAAGATTTATCTACTTTTTATCAATTTTTATGCTGTTATTCGCTTTCTCTCATGAAACTTCTGCTCAAAGAACAGACAAAACCTTTAGTTTTGGTATTGGACTTGAAGGTGCATTTCCTACGGGAGATTTGGCTAACGGTTATGGCGCAGGAGGAGGATTAACTTTAAGAGCTTCCTATAAAATGGGATCGGGTTTTATTACCTTGACATCAGGAGCGATTGTTTTTACTCCAAAATCTTTTAATGATGACGACGATTTAAAGGCAGCCATGCAAATACCCTTTAAAGCCGGTTACAAATTCATTTTTAAAGAGTACTTTTTTGTAATGGGTGAAATTGGTTACAGTTCATTTTCTTCTTATGCAACCGGTCTGAACAACGAACTTGTAAAACTGACTAACAGCGGATTCGCCTATGCTCCTACCATCGGAGTTCAGTATAATTGGCTGGAGTTGGGAATACGCTATGAAACTTTTTCAGTAACCGGAGGAAGTTTATCATATATCGGTGCGCGGTTAGGTTTTAATTTCTAACTTTTATAAATTAGTAAAGGGTTGTAGTAATAATAAACCATAGATTAAGTTAGAGGCCGGACTCTCTGCATTTTAATATGCAGGGGGTTTGGTTTTTTTATAGCTAACGAGAATTTGAAAAAACGCTTCCATCCATATTGTCTTCTCCTGCCTAAAATCTTCTCTACATAAATTTCTTAACTTTGTTTTTCTAAAATTTCAATCTATGACATTTCGGTTTAACAAACTGTGGTTTGCCTTTTTTCTGAGTTTTATCTCCCTTGCATTAGTTGCCCAAAACGAATTACCTACAAACTTTGATTCTTGGCTGGAAAACAGTCGAAAAGCTTGGAAAATTCCCGGAATGGCAGTGGGAATTGTCAAAGACGGCAAGGTTGTTTATGCAAAAGGATTTGGCGAAAGAAAATTGGGAAGCGGCGAACCTGTAGATGCCAATACCGTATTTAGTATCGCTTCGGTAAGTAAAAATATGACAGCTGCGGCTTTGGGAATTTTGGTAGATAAAGGAAAACTGGATTGGGACGATAAGATTCTGCAACACATTCCGTGGTTTCAATTAAAAGATCCGTGGGTTACACGTGAAATAACAGTCCGTGATGCTTTGATACACCGTGTCGGATTGGGAAGAATTTTAGGAAACAGGTTGCAGTTTATGACTCAAAAATCACGTGATGAAGTGCTGTATCAGATGCGTTATATGGATTTTGAAAAACCGTTTCGCTCCGATTTTGTTTATAACAACGTGATGTATTCCTTGGCAGGTCAAGTAATTGAATATGTTGACGGAAGAACTTGGGATGAATTTTTAAAACAAGAACTTTTCAATCCGCTTGAAATGACGCGTACCACCACCTCGATTATCGCTATGGAAAATCAGGAAAATACGGCTTATCCGCATCAGGAAATTGACGGCGCGGTCGTTCCAATTTCACGGAGAAACTGGGACAATGCCGGTCCGGCCGGAGGCGTTAATTCGTCCATCAACGACTTGAACAAATGGATGCTGATGCAATTGGGAACTTCCGATATGTTTAAACCGATTCTCAGTGAAGCGCAAATGAATGAAATCCACAAACCGCAGATTGCACACATCCCGCAAGATGCAATGGCATCGCAAACAAGTTACGGATTAGGCTGGAATATCCTCGATTACAAAAACAAGAGAATTTGGACTCACAGCGGTGCGACCGACGGATTCAATACCTTTATGTATTTGGTACCCGAATTGGATTTGGGCGTGGTGATGGTCGGAAACGTGTTTAATCGATTGGGAATTGCAGTAGCGTACCAAATAATTGACAATTATCTGGGCGAATCCGGACGAGATTGGAATGAAATTTACCTGAGAGGTTATCAAAACCAATATCGAAAAGCACAAGAAGCCCGGGAAGAAATTCACAAAGCACGCATCAAAAACACCAAACCTCTTTTGAAAAAAGAAGATTATGTAGGCATCTATTATTCTGAAGGATACGGAAAAGTCGAGGTTTTTTTACAAGGAAAAGAATTGCAAGTGCGTTTTTGGAACGACACCAATTTAGAAGCCGAATTGGAACATTGGCATTACGACACCTACCGAGCTGTGTGGAAAAACCGTGCTTTGCGTGAAGAGTTTTTACAATTTCATTTTGACAGAAACGGAAAAGTAAAAGCTTTGGAGTTTGAATTTGTCTTACGCCCGATGTTGTTGCAAGTAGGCGCCTATCCTTCTAATTATACTCATAGGGAGCGGTTTTTGAGGAAGTGAGTAAGTTTTGTCAAATGACTTAATTAATACATATTGATACCGGGAATATATCGTTGTTGTTTAATTAATTGGCGAATAAAGGAAATATGTATGTTGCAAAACTAAAGGCAACCATTATACAACCCTTATTTATACAAACTAATCTTCCGGAATCATAAAAACCGGCCTTTTTAAAAGCATTATTGACTTTTTATTTAAATTAGCAAATAGAAAAATCGGCTTTTGCTACGTGTCATCTAAATCGAAATTGTTCTTCGTTTTCTCGTCACTCTCAAAATCCCAAAAACATTCTATGGCAATTTAAAAATTTGAGATGAAAAAAGTGTTTCAACTTTTTACTTTAATTCTAGTTCTTTACAGTTGTGATGAAAAGTTTGATCATACTATCGATGATTCTTTATATCAAATTTCTTTTAACAATATTTGGAGTATCGAAGAAAGTGAATTCGATACCATTGAGTTTTACTTAGTCGGTAATGATTCTATAAATAGATTTTGCAACATTAATTTAGACATTCAAAATCTTAGAGAAGACCAAGATTTCAAAACTTTCATTGAGACTTCCGAGAAATCACTTACCAAAAACGAAAAATTAATATCCTCGAAATATAAATCCGGTTTTAAAATGAATTATCAGGAAATGATTTTCGAAGCAGATTATGGAGAATTTTCTTTGATGTTTTTGCAACGCTTCATTTTAAAAGATTCAAAAATGTATGTGCTTACTTATGCTTGTGAAGAAGTTTATTTCGATTCAAATATTGATGAGTCAAATAAAACATTTGACTCATTTACTATTAAATAAAACGTTTTACAACAAGACATCGCCAAACACGGGATTAAATAACGTAGCTGGTTCTGTACGCATAAAATTACATCTAAAGCGAATTTCCTTTTTTTTTGTTAAATTTACTTCATAAAATCCTTTTGGTTTGATTAATTCCGGATTTCAGTTTGAGAATTGAAATTTCGGTCTTCAGTAAACCCTAAAACGTAGATAAGAATAAGTGATTAACGAGAATAGCACAAAATCATATTTGGTTTATAGTTTTAATGCTTGGTTTACAATACCATTTATGTTTATTGGTTTTATTCTCCCCTTAATAGTAACGATAAAATACGATTTAAATAAGAACATAACTTTATTTACTATCATAACTTTTTTATTTTTAATCTTCTCTTATTTTCTTAACAGAAATTTAGGTTTAAGACCCATAAAGGTCTATTTTAATAATGAAAAAATTGTTTTTCAATATTTAGCCAAAAACCTAAAAACAATTAAAAGAGAAAAAACCATTTCAATGAAGTATGTCAGAGGATTTTCTGACTTCACATTCGGAAATCATGAAATTTTCAAACTATTACTTTATCACAATACTGCATTTAGTATATCTAAAAATGGATTTTTTTATAAAGATGATGATTTTGAAATTCTAACCAATGACTTTAAGAATTTCATTAAAATCCATAATAATTTCGAAAAAGGTGGTGAGGATTTAATAAATCAGAAGATAAAATATAATGACTTCTTTCAAACCAAAAAGGCAACTATCCTATTTTACGTAGCAATTTTGATGGGAATCTGGGCTATTTTTATAACTTTAGCAGGAAAAAGTCACAGCCTGTCTGGCTCTATGATAGCGATTGGTGGAACTTTAGGGTATATTGGAACTTATTTAGCAAAAAAAAAAACAAATCATAGGAGAAGCTATTGTCCTCAAGTATTACAATTAATATCAGCTTTATTTGTAAAAAAAGTTGTTTTATATAATGAGTAAATTAAAAATTTAAGTTAAGTGCGTAAGTTCCTGCATTTTTTTCATAACTTTACAAACAATCAAAAACACCAACCAAAATGAAAGCAATATACGTCTCAATCCTGTTTTCTGTTTTTTTAAGTTGCGCTTCTTCGCCGAAAACCGCTAAAGGAAAATGTCCGAAAATTTACGAGAATGATTTTACGGAAATCTTGAACGATGTTTATATAACAATACACGAAAAAGACACTTTAAGAATCAATGAAATTAGATATAAATGCGTTTATTCCTCTTTTTACACGCACAAAGCAATGTATGATAAATATGGAAAATGGGACAAAGCAATTTTTCCAAATAACAGAAATTATCCCATCTTAATGTGGCATAATATCGACCTCTTCTCAAACGGAAAAAAATATACTGTACTGACAAACGGACTTGAGGAATGGGAACATATTTATGCCTCTGTTATGGTATTAGATGAAAACGAGAACGATATTTTAGCGGCACCCACTGAAGAAAAAATTGCTTTGACAAACCTTTTTGGAGATTTGATAAAAAACAACAACCTCAATAAAAGAGATTTTTATGAAGCTTATTGGAAAATGGTCGATCCAAAACGTTGGAGAGAAATTGAAAAATATCAAAGGAAATAGCGATAGTTAAAAATTGTAAGTAATAGAATGATAAAATTCTTTCGATATGCAGCGTCAATCCTCAAAACCAAATTACATTATAACAATTTCTTCAGAAGTACATTTAGTTTTTAAATTTGGTATGACTTAAACTACTCTTTAGAACACTAATCTATTTCCAAATTATGAGATATTTATTTTTAGTTTTTTTATGTTTCGCGTTTTGTTCACCCAAGCAAAAAATACAAAAAGACGGAACAAATCCAATAATTTTTATTGATAGCGTAAATGTAAATCCTTCCGAAGTTCTGGAATATGATTCAAATACGATAAGCTTGGTCACTGTTTATAAAGAAAAGGAAGCGAGAGATTTATATGGTAAAAAGGGCAAAGATGGCGTGATATATATTGAAACCATACCTTTCAGTAAAAATCGCTATCAAAATTACTTTAAAAATAAATCCACAGATTATAAAAGAATCATTGAAGAAGAATCAACCGATGAAAATATTCAATACATCCTCAATGGAGAAATTTTAACCAAAGACTTTGAAGGAAAATTAGCTTTAATCAATGATGAGGTGTTTAAAAAAATCGAAATATTAAACACTGAAGAATTGTTAGAGCAATACAAAATCTCAGGAAAAAAATATGGAGTGTTGATTACTTCGGACAACTTTAAAGATTAATGTAAAATTTCAAAAAGTATTGCGACTAAATATGCACTGTTGCCAAATCCTGAAATGTTAATTGCAATTT
>CAZWVT010000008.1:0-49270 GCA_964636665.1 uncultured Flavobacteriaceae bacterium | reverse complement strand
CTGGATAGAGCATCTGCCTTCTAAGCAGACGGTCCCAGGTTCGAATCCTGGCGCGATCACGGAGTCTGGATAGAGCATCCCGATTTCCAATCGGGACGGTCCCAGGTTCGAATCCTGTCGCGATTGTATCTTGACAGCACTTAAACCAAAAAAATAAGTGCTTTTTAATGACCTATTTTTAGACTTCCCAAAAATTTAATGTCATAAAACAGAGAAGCTCCATTGCCGAAAGATTTTCTAACCCAAAAAACAGAAAGGCTGTGAAACTATTCAAACTCAATTATAGTTTTCAACAAAAAATCTATTTCTATTTCTTCATCTATCACGATTATTCCAAAAGCTTTTTTAGGAGGTGTCAAATCAAAATCTCGAATGTTTAAAACCCATCTGCTTTGAAATTCCGTAGCTTCAAGATTACAAATTTCAATCGGGAAATTGTAATTTTTACTTTTCCCGGCAATGTTTATCTTTACTTTAACCGCTGCTTCACTATCTTTTATATTGTGGATTTCTAAAAGATCAATTTTAATATCCGGATATTCATCGCTTTTTATCAAGGCTTTAAAATCGTTATTGATGCGACGATGCCCACAGTCAAAATTTGTATGATTTAAGCGCAGTTGTGCATTTTTCACTTCTATCTTATCGCCATTCGGTTTGATGCGGATTTTGTTCGTACGTTGTAATTTGGAAGAATCAAAAGTGCATTCAAAACTGTTGATGTTTGTTTTTCCATTTATTTTTAATGTACTGGAATCGAGCAAATCAACAGCTACCTGATGCTGTCCGTTGAGTGATAATGTGAAAAGTAAAAAAATAATAACTGCTTTCATCTTCGGTAATAAAAACAGGTGGAAACCATTAGCCTCCACCTGTTAAATGATTTATTTAAAAACTAATTACTGCTTCTAAAACGACGCCGTCAAATTTTCCTCCGTTTCTTAAATCTGCTGTGGGGAAACCGTCATATTTTTGGTTTACATATTCAACTTTTGCCAAAATATTTCTGGTCATAAACCATCCTGCACCTACATTAAAGCGTGTGATATCAACATCAATATCTCCCACCATTTCTCCGGACACATTATTATAACGCGCGCCTACATAAAAATTCTCATCCATTCCAAATCGATAAAGAGCTTCTGCCGCATATTGTGTAAAACTTCTTTTTGAGGTCTCGGCATTGGCTTTTCCGGTGACGGTTTCAAAAGTTCCGAAGAATTCAAGCCCGTTGTATTTTACAAATGGATTTATCATAAATGCAGTAAGTTGATTTCGCAAGCCGGGATTAAATCTACCGGAAGTAAAATTTCCCGCAGATGTTGCTCCTTCAGGTTCCATCACAAAATAATAACGAGATCCTGCACGATCTCCTCCGTAAAGATAGACATTTGCATTTTTATTGGTGTGATAAACAGAACCGGTCAATCGGAGTCTTAGTGCATCATCAACTTGTTTATCGTATCCGATTTTAGCAATAAATGAAGGATCTGTTGTTCCCGGATTTGACACTGCCTGATTGAGTTTTCCATTGGTAACTCCCAACATTCCTATAAAACCATCTTTCATATAATATACTTCTGCTCCAACTTCAGTCGTAAAAGCATCCATAATTAAGTTTCCGACAAACGGATTGTAAAGCGCCATTGCATTATCGCTTCGTCTGAAATGAGCATCTCCGTAATTGTTTTCCATATGTCCGATTTTGATTCTCATATTTTTCATCAAATTCTCCATAAAGCCATCTTGAATAAAATCGAGTTTGTCAATTTGGATATATCCTCCTTTTACATAAGGTTCCGGATGGTGACGTGAAGACAAATACGTTCTCAAATGCATACTGATTCCGTCATACAAGGTAACATCTATATCTAAGTTAGCCGTAGCCAAATTAAAGTTATCACCTATTTCTATCAGTCCAACTTGATTTCCTTCAACATCAAATACTTCGCCCGTACTTTCGTGATCGAGTGCTTGAAATTGAATTGCAAAAGCGCCACCGATGCGCACATCCAATCCGTCATAAGTTGAAACGGTATCTTTCTGCGGTTCAAAAACATTGAGTCCGCGCTGATCTGGTAATCTATAGTTATCCAAATCTCTTTTGCTCCTTTCTTGAGCAAAAACTTGTGAGGTGAAGACAATCATCACCATTGCTAATATTTTAGTTACTAATCTCATAATTTTTATTTTTAAAGTTGTTGATTATTTTGTGAATGTGCTATTAAATTTAATGTTGACTTCGTCTCCGGTAGTGATGGTTCCCATCAAAGCTTTGGGCGGATCGATATTAAAAGAAGTCATTTTTATATTTTTATTTCCTGAAAGTGTAACGCGGTTATTTGCTATTGTCATTTCAAATTGAATATCAACTGGTTTTCTAACTCCTGCGATTAACAGATTTCCATTTACTGCCACATTATATTTATTGGCGCTGATGAGTTTTATGTCATTTACATTAGTCAATGAAAAAGAAATCCTTTTGTGTTTATCTGTTTTAAGTGCTTTGTAAGTATTTCTGTCCATTCCGGATTTTCCGCTCTTTAAATTTTCCGGATTTAATTCAAATTCCAATCTTGAAATTTCTTCAACTCCTTCAGAAGTAACTTTCATTTGAATTTTTCCGGTTTGTTTGTCGGATGTGAGTTCCCAATCGTGCAAATTAGATGTTCCTTCAACAATGAGAGTTGAGCTTGAATTATTGAGGCTAAATACTTGCGAATGAATTTGTTGAAATGTAAGTCCAAAAAAGAGACCTATCAACATTATTGAAAATTTAAACTTTTGTGTCATAGTAATTGCTTTATTGATTTGTTAGGATAAAATTATCGTAATCGCTTACTTTATTTCCTGATAAAAATCAACAAAAACATTTTTGGTTATAGACTATGACAATTCTCAGTCAATGTTAAAACAGATAAGAATCATTCAGGATATTCAACTCGAAGATGGAAGATATTATTCAGTTTCTTTTTCAGAATTTTTTTGACTTGCTGAATTTCTTTAAGCGTAATATCAGCATTTAAAAACTGTCCTTGTTCCATTTGATTGTCAATTATTTTTTCGACAAAATTATCAATGATGGTCGATGAAGGTTCTTTCAAGCTTTTGCTTGCAGCTTCAACACTGTCTGCCATCATTAAAATGGCTGTTTCTCGGGAAAAGGGCGTGGGTCCCGGGTACGTAAAGTCTTTCTTGTCGGCATCGCCGTTTAAATCAATTTGCTTTTTATAAAAATAATACACCAATGTCGTTCCGTGGTGGGTACGTATAAAATCAATAACGCGATCCGGAAGGTTGTTTTTGCGAGCAATCTCAATTCCTTTAATAACGTGGTCTATTATTATTTTTGCACTTTCTTTCGGGTCAAGTTCGTTGTGACTGTTCACTGTATTTAATTGATTTTCAGTAAACATGGTCGGATTCAACATTTTTCCGATATCGTGATAAAGCGCTCCAACCCGAATCAACATACTGTTGGCTCCAATCTCATTTGCGGCTGCTTCCGCAAGATTGGCGACATTCAACGAATGGTGAAAAGTTCCCGGCGCTTTATTTGAAAGTTCTTTGAGCAGTTTAGAATTGGTATCGCTCAGTTCAAGAAGAGAAACATCTGAAATTAAACCAAATACTTTTTCGTATAAATAAATGAGCGGATGTGCAAAAAGCGTAGCCAATCCGGCCAGAATAAAATAACCGAAATTTTCCCAAACCATCGCTTGTACCGTTCCTTCTTGAATTACAAAAAAGGCAAAATAACCGATGATATAAACCAGTGTAATTTCTCCTACAGAAATAAACAAATTGGCACGTCTGTACAATTCTGAAGTAGTCAAAATAGTAACAATCCCTGCAGTGATTTGCAAAAACATATATTCAAAACTATTGGGCACAATAAATCCAAGTAGCAAGACTGTTCCGGTATGAACAAAAAATCCGACGCGGGAATCGAAAAATGCTTTTAAAATTAGCGGTAAAATACACAATGGTACTACATAAACATAAGATGACTCAACTTTGACAATCAGGGTAGTCAAAAAGACCATCAGCAGAATGTTGAAAAAGATAAAGGTAATTTTGGTATTGTTTTCGTAAATCTCTTGTCTGTATTTTCTCAAAAACAAGAAAAGCATTAAAAAGACTAACGATATCAACAGAAAATAACCTATTGAAAACCAAAAATAATTGCTCTTACTCCACATTTGGTTTTCATATTCGGCTTTCAACGATTCTAAAATTTGAAGCTTTTCGCCTTCAACGATTTCTCCTTTTGCAATGATTCTTCCACCTCTTTCAATGACGCCGCGATTTGGATTTATCATTTTTATTTCGGCAACAATAGATGCTTCAGTAAGTTCATTATTCAGATTAACATTCGGCTTGATAACATCGTAAAGAATGTTGTATAAAAATGCCTGTATGTCTTCTGTTTTATTTTGTGAGATAACTTCCCGAACGCGGTCATTGAGGTTTTCAATTTTAAAAAGATCTCCGTATCTGTGTTCTTCGAGTTCATTGGAAATTTGCAAATAAATCAACCGTTGGTCGTTGTATGGATATACATTTTCTACAACGCCGACTTTATAAATGTCATTAATCATGCCCAGTCCGAGGCGTTGAACTATATTTTTGGAAGTTATATATAAAGTGTCCGAATATCTATTTTCCAGAGATTGTATAAAAGATTGTCGAATTTGAGGCACCATATCAGGATTTGCTTCAAAATAAGGAATGACATTATCCCTTATTCTTTCTTCTTCTTTTTCAAGCGTTTCCTGACTTTTTTTAATGGCAAAGCTGAAAGGTGCGTAGAGGTTTTCATATTGCCAAGGTTTTCCTTTCTGAAAATTATATTTAAACTGTCCTCCTTTTGGAAATAAATAAATTACAAAAGTGGTGGCTACAATAAATAGAAAAACCTTATATATTAAGGATTGATTCCTGATAAACCATGAAAGCAGGTTCTTCATAATTCAATTTAATTGAGCAAATGTAACCATAACGCATTATTTATCCTAAAAACTGACAATCAATGTACAATTTATCAAGATTAACTACCTGTAGTTTTATAAGGATGGAATCCTAAAATTTTACTGCTCTTAAATTATAATTCTATATTTTGATTTTATACTTCTTCAACTTCATTCGTTTGTATATTTTAATTCCTTTCGATTTGAATCTCTTAAAATGGCTTTTTAAAATCAAATTGCGTAATTTCGTGCCTTTCAAAAAATTAATATTAAGATGAATAAAGTAGTTATAGTATCTGCAGTACGTACTCCAATCGGGAGCTTTTTGGGAAGTTTGTCTCCGCTTACCGCCGCACAACTCGGGTCGGCTGCCATTAAAGGAGCATTGGAAAAAATAAACCTCGACCCGTCTTTGGTTCAGGAAGTTTATATGGGAAATGTGGTTCAGGCAGGAGTTGGTCAAGCGCCGGCGCGTCAAGCTGCATTGGGAGCAGGATTGTTGGACAGCGTTCCTTGTACAACCGTCAACAAAGTGTGTGCTTCGGGAATGAAAGCCGTGATAAATGCCGCACAAACAATTGCTTTAGGTGAAGCAGATGTTGTAGTGGCGGGCGGAATGGAAAGCATGAGCAACATCCCACATTATGTTCACATGCGAAACGGAAAAAAATTCGGTCCGGCGACTATGGAAGATGGAATGCAAAAAGACGGACTTATTGATGCTTATGACCAAAATGCGATGGGTGTATGTGCTGATTTATGTGCTACTGAATATGATTTTTCACGTGAAGATCAAGATGAATTTGCCAGCACTTCCTACGAGCGTTCGGCAGATGCTTGGAAAAAAAATAAATTTGCCGACGAGGTTGTTTCAGTTGAAGTTCCGCAACGTCGAGGCGAACCTGTGGTCGTCAGTGAGGACGAAGAATACAAAAACGTAAAAATGGATAAAATCAGCTCACTTCGCCCTGCTTTTACTAAAGATGGAACCGTCACTGCTGCAAATGCTTCAACTATTAATGACGGCGCCGCAGCTTTAATATTAATGAGTGAAAAGAAAGCAAACGAATTGGGACTTAAACCACTTGCTTATATCAAATCATACGGAGATGCGGCTCAAGAACCAAAATGGTTTACTACTGCTCCGGCAAAAGCGCTTCCTATTGCTTTGAATCGTGCAGGAATAAAAATTGAAGATGTAGATTATTTTGAATTTAACGAAGCTTTTTCAGTTGTCGGATTGGCAAACATGAAACTTTTGGACATTTCCTCTGATAAAGTAAATGTCAACGGAGGTGCCGTATCCTTAGGACATCCGCTTGGTTGTAGTGGTGCTCGTATTTTAGTAACATTGATTAATGTACTGAAGCAAAACAATGGAAAAATCGGTGCAGCAGCAATATGCAACGGCGGTGGTGGCGCATCTGCAATGGTTATTGAACGTATCTAACAACTTTCAAGTCCTACAATATTGATGGATTACGGATTGTGTAATTTAAGCATCGTGCCTCTCCGTGCAGAAGCTTCGGATACTTCGGAATTGGTATCACAGATTTTGTACGGAGAGTACTTTATTATTATTAAAAAAACAAAAAAATGGAGTTACGTCCGCCTTGCACACGACAATTATGAAGGATGGATAGACAACAAACAATACCAAGCTGTTTCTGAAGATATTTATCACGAATTAATAGAAAAACAAGCACGATTTTCTGCTGATTTGGTTGATTTTGTAATCGGAGAAAATAAAGAACTCATTCCGATTACCGCAGGAAGCAGCATCTCATCTTGTAATTTTTTAAATCACCGTTTTGAAGGTCAAGTATATGATTCCAATGATTTAAAAACTGAAATAATTCCAACGGCTTTAAATTTTTTAAACGCTCCTTATTTATGGGGCGGAAAAAGTCCGTTTGGAATTGATTGCAGCGGATTTACACAACTTATTTATCGCATGCAAGGATTTTCATTGCTACGCGATGCATCGCAACAAGCAACTCAAGGCGAATCTTTGAGTTTTATTGAAGAAAGTGAAGCCGGAGATTTGGCGTTTTTTGACAATGAAGAAGGAAAAATTATCCACGTCGGTGTTTTAATGTCAAACAATTATATCATTCACGCTCATGGAAAAGTGAGAATCGACCGCATTGATCACAGTGGTATTTTCAATGAAGAACTAAACAGACACACACACAAACTACGTGTTATTAAACGAATGTTATAAATTCGGAAAAGTAATCAATAAAAAAAGAGGCTGCCTAAATTAGACAGCCTCTTTACTTTCTTACTTGATTAATAAAAGATTATATTGCTCTTACATTAACTGCATTTAGCCCTTTTTTTCCTTCTTTCAAATCAAATTCAACTTCGTCACCTTCACGAATTTCATCAATTAAACCGGTAACGTGAACAAAATGTTCTTTGTTTGCTTCTTCTTCAACGATAAATCCAAAACCTTTAGATGCGTTGAAAAATTTTACTTTTCCTTTGTGCATTGTAATAAAATAATAATTTGTAATAATGGTGTAAAGATAAACTTATAATTTTCATTTGAAAGTATTTAATGAAATAATTTTGTTTATTGGTGAAAAATTATTTTTTTAACAATCTATTTTCAATTTTGCCACCAAGATTATCTTTTTATTCTAAAGAATATTTAAGCTTTTTATTCATTGATTAGGGATAATTTCACTCCTAAATATAGAAGACAAAAAAACTTAGCGGAATCAGTTAACATTTGTTATTTTTGTAGTCCATAAATCATTTAAAACCTTTTAATAAGGAAGAATCCAAACAAATATTATGAATTTACACGAATATCAAGGCAAAGAAATACTCAGCAGTTTCGGCGTTCAAGTACAACGCGGCATTGTAGCAACAACCCCTGAGGAAGCTGTTGAAGCAGCCAAAAAACTTACTGAACAAACCGGCACCGGCTGGCATGTCATCAAAGCACAAGTTCATGCAGGAGGACGCGGTAAAGGTGGTGGTGTGAAACTGGCTAAAAACCTCAATGAAGTAAAAGACATTGCTTCACAAATAATTGGAATGAACCTGATAACCCCTCAAACTTCAGCAGAAGGAAAAAAGGTACATCAAGTTTTGATAGCCGAGGATGTTTATTATCCGGGAGAAAGTGAAACTTCTGAGTTCTATATGAGTGTTCTTTTAAACCGAAGCACAGGTAAAAATATGATTATGTATTCTACTGAAGGTGGAATGGATATCGAAACTGTCGCTGAAGAAACGCCTCATTTAATTTTTACCGAAGAAATTGATCCGGCTGTAGGATTAACAGGTTTTCAGGCAAGACGAATTGCTTTTAATCTCGGTCTTGAAGACAAAGCCTTTAAAGAAATGACCAAATTCGTTTATGCACTTTACACAGCCTATACTGACTCGGATTCTTCTTTATTTGAAATCAATCCGGTTTTAAAAACCAGCGATGACAAAATCATTGCTGTGGATGCTAAAGTAACCTTGGACGACAATGCATTATACCGTCATAAAGATTACCAACAAATGCGCGACAAACGCGAAGAAAATCCAATTGAAGTAGAAGCCGGCGAAAAAGGACTTAATTACGTTGATTTGGATGGAAATGTCGGGTGTATGGTAAACGGAGCCGGACTTGCAATGGCAACAATGGATCTTATCAAACAAGCCGGTGGAGAACCTGCTAACTTTTTGGATGTTGGAGGAACTGCAGATGCGGAACGTGTTGAAGCGGCATTCCATTTAATCTTAAAAGATCCGAACGTAAAAGCTATTTTGATTAATATTTTTGGAGGAATTGTTCGTTGTGACCGTGTGGCACAAGGAATTATCGACGCCTATAAAAATATCGGAAAAATTGATGTTCCTATAATTGTCAGGTTGCAAGGAACAAATGCGGATATTGCCAAAGAAATGATTGACACTAGCGGACTCGATGTTCACAGTGCTATTGAATTTCAAGAAGCCGCCGATAAAGTAAAAGAAGTTCTTACTTAATTTTTATAAATCCACTGACAATTTGTCTTGATTTTTCGCTAAATTTGCGTCATTAAGTCAGTTTAAGTGTCGTGGAATTAAAATTGCTGTTTAGTAGTAAAATAAAGTTGAACATTAAAACAATATACTACTATGAAAACAGTTAATAAAAGAGCCGTTTGGTTTCCTAATCTCTTAGATGATTTGTTCTTTGACAGTAAACTTGATTTACCGCACTTTTCAGAAAGATTTAGTGTTCCGGCAGTGAATATTATCGAAAATTCTGATATGTTTGTACTCGAAGTTGCAGCTCCGGGATTAAAAAAGGAAGATTTTTCAATTGAAGTTGAAAAAGACACTCTTATAATCGAAGCAAAATCAACAAAGGAGTTAGTAAAGAACAACGATTCGAAAGAATCTGATGAAAATCAGGAAATTAAATATACTCGAAGAGAGTTTGGTTTTTCAAACTTTAGACGTACGTTCAGATTGCCTGAAACTGTGGATGCAGAAAACATCAAAGCAAATTATACTGACGGCGTATTAAAAATAGAACTTCCTATAATGGAAGATAAAGTATTAAAGAGAATGGTTGAGATTTCATAATTGAAATTTAATTTGGTTAGTTAGTTGAAAATAATCGCGTGCTACTCAATCGGCACGCGGTTTTTTTATGCCTATTTTCTTCTTCTCTTTTTAAAATTATCGGATAAAGGGGATTTTGATTTTGAGGCAGCAGGCGGTTTCTTTTTCTCATAACTTTTTTTTACAATCGGTTTTGGCAACCCATCACTATCTTTCACGGCGTCTTTTAATATTTTCAATTCTTTGTCCGTCAAATCACGCCATTCCCCTATCTGCAAATTTTCTAAAGTAAGATGCATCAATCGGATTCTTCTGAGTGCGACTACCTCATAACCCAAATATTCACACATTCTTCTGATTTGTCGATTTAATCCTTGTACCAATATTATACGAAATTCAAATCGGCTGATTTGCTCCACTTTGCAACGCTTTGTAACAGTATTTAAAATAGGAACTCCGGCACCCATACGTCTTATAAATTCAGAAGTAATCGGACGATCTACACGGACAATATATTCTTTCTCGTGTTTATTTCCAGCACGGAGTATTTTGTTCACAATATTGCCATCATTTGTCATCAACAACAAACCCTCACTGGGTTTATCCAATCTTCCCACCGGAAAAATCCGTTCAGGATGTTTGACAAAATCGATTACATTATCCGCAAATCGTGTATCGGTAGTACAAGTTATACCAACGGGTTTATTCAGAATAATATAAACATCCTCATTATTTTCTTTTAAAAGTTTGCCATCTACACGAATTTCATCTTCCGGGAAAACACGGGTTCCCAACTCGGCTTTTTCACCATTAATCGTCACACGACCTTTTTCAATAAACACATCAGCTTCCCTGCGCGAACAAAATCCCGTATCGCTAATGGCTTTATTTAACCTAACAGCTTTATCCTGACTCATAATCTCAATTTTCATCAAAGATACTTACAAGATAAAAATGTAAAAAATATACTTAAACATCTTTCAAAGAAGCATTCAAGTTTTATGCACTAAGTCTCATCGTATTAATTATTTAGCTATAATTTCAAGCCTATAGTCCCAAGTCCAACATCTGAAATCCCACGTCTCTTTAAAAACTGTTAAACTTCAATTAAACTTACTTATCCTCCGAATAGAAAACATTAGTTTGGTATAAACCAAAATAACTATGGCAATACTCGGTTCGATTATCAAAACAGCAATTGATTTAAATGACGCTTTAAGTTCAGAAGTTGATTCTGTTGAATCTCAAAAAGAGGTATTAAGAAACTTATTGGAGAAAGCAAAAAACACAGCTTTCGGAAAATACTATGGATTTTCCAAAATATTAGAATCCAAAGATATAGCTAAAAAATTCGCATCTGAAATTCCTTATTTTGATTATCATCAAATGGAAAATCAATGGTGGCGTCAGATTTATAAAGGGCATGAAGACATCACTTGGCCGGGACTTCCAAAATATATGGCTCGCAGCAGCGGAACAACCGGAAAAACATCTAAAAGAATTCCTGTAACCGAGGAAATGGTCGATGCCATTCAAAATGCAGGAATAAAGCAAGTGGCTGCAATGGCAAATTATGATATGCCTTCCGATTTTTTTGAAAAAGAAATTATGATGCTTGGAAGCAGTACAAAATTGAGTGAAAACGGTAATTTTTTAGAAGGTGAAATCAGTGGTATCAGTGCCAGTAGGATTCCTTTTTGGTTTAAAGGTTTTTACAAACCCGGTGAAGACATCGCTTTAATTGAAGATTGGGATCAACGCATAAAATCCATCGCAAAAAATGCTAAAGATTGGGATATCGGGGCACTTAGCGGAATTCCTTCATGGACGGAACTAATGTTAAAAGAAATAATCGAATATCACGGCGTTGAAACCATTCACGACATATGGCCAAATTTGCAAGCATATACTACCGGAGGTGTAGCTTTTATGCCTTATGAAAAAAGTTTTGAGAAGTTACTGAAACGACCTATAACAATAATTGACACTTATTTAGCTTCCGAAGGATTTATGGCAATTCAGAACAGACCTGAAACTACTGCCATGAAATTAATAACCGATAACGGAATTTATTTTGAATTTGTTCCTTTTAAACCTGAATACATTCTCGATGATGGTTCTTTGGTTAAAGACGCTCCTGCATTGACTTTGGAAGAAGTAGTGCCGGAAGAGGATTACGTTCTAATTATCAGCACAGTTTCCGGTGCGTGGCGTTATTTAATCGGTGATACCATTAAATTTACAGATGTTGAAAGAGCGGAAATAAAAATTACAGGACGCACCAAGTTTTTTATGAATGTAGTTGGTTCCCAGCTTTCCGTAAATAAAATGGAAATTGCTTTACGAGATTTGGAAGAAAAATTTGACATTGAAATCCCCGAGTTTACCATGTCTGCCGTTAAGATTAACGGGGAGTATCACCATCATTGGTATTTGGGAACTGAATCGGATATCGATACCAAAGAACTGGAAAATGCTTTAGATGAGGCACTCAAAAAAGTAAACAGAAATTATGAAGTTGCTCGAACAAAAGCACTAAAAGGAATCAAGGTTTCAACAGTAAAACCTAATGTTTTTCACGATTGGAGCGGACATCAAAAGAAAAAAGGTGGTCAAGTGAAAATGGAAAAAGTTATGAATGAAGAGAAATTTAAAGAATGGAAAGACTTTGTAAACTCACGAAACACCTGATGTTATTTTTCAATTTCTTCCAATTCTTTTTCTTCCAATTCTTTTTCACGCTCTTTTTCGGTTTTCTTATTGATAATTTCCATCACTTCTTCCGGTGAAATATACAATCGCTGAATGCGTTTTTTATATTTTTCAGAAATATCGGCATTGTCCAAAATGAAGTTTTTGGTTTTAATGATGTATTCTCCCATTCCGTGGGTAATGGCATAAGTATCGGCAGTACGTTCAACTTCGCGGACACTTTTTTTGGAAAACAAATATTTGGCACCCAATATAATTAAACCAAAATTGCTTCTGTCCTGATAATCCATAATGTGACCGAGTTCGTGTCCCAACCAACCAATTTTTACCAATTTTGGAATGTCGTTGATGGTAAAATCCTCTTTATCTATATGAATTTCGCGACTGATAAAAATAACGTATTCCCTATTTTTTCGAGATTTAAAAATACTTGAAAATTTAGGCTGTGCCTGCATAGTCGATTTTTTTATCCTGTCTTTAAATTTAAATTCAATCGCAGTATCATACAGTTCCGGAAAGTATTCCAAGGCCGTAATCACTTCTTCCTTTATACTTTCAGGAATTATTTTATTATCGAAATTTATGTTTTGAGTATATAGCGGATTCATCAAGATATTTAAATACACAATTGATAGTAACAACGTTCTTAAAATCATCATTTACTTCATTATTCCATTTTTGCTCTTAATTCAGAAAAATACATTATTAAGAAAATACCCAAATAAGATTTAACAAACTTTAAAATATTATTCCAAAAATCAAACTTGTTCTAACTGTTTCTGAAATGCGTGAATTTTATCTCTTAAAGCCGCAGCAGTAAGAAAATCCAATTCCTTTGCAGCTTTTTCCATCGCTTTCCGTGTATCTCTTATCTTTTTTTCAATTTGAGCTTTGGTCAAATAACCCATATCTTCTTCGGCTGCAAGATTTTCAGCTGTTTCAAAGGTATAGGCTTGTTGTTTGGATTTTGTCAGCGCATTTTCGAAGGATTTTTTAATGGCTGTCGGGGTGATGTTGTTTTCTGAGTTATATGCCAATTGTTTTTCTCTTCGGTAATTGGTTGCATCAATCGTTTGCTGCATACTTCTCGTAATTTTATCGGCATACATGATTGCTTTTCCGTTTAAATTCCGTGCGGCACGACCGACAGTTTGCGTTAACGAACGTGTGCTTCTCAAAAATCCTTCTTTGTCGGCATCCAAAATGGCTACCAATGAAACTTCAGGAAGGTCCAAACCTTCACGTAGCAAATTGACTCCCACTAAAACATCAAACAATCCCAATCTCAAATCCTGCATGATTTCAACCCGTTCCAAAGTATCTACATCGCTGTGAATGTATCGACATCGAATATCTACCCGCGTTAAATATTTAGTGAGTTCCTCCGCCATTCGTTTTGTAAGTGTTGTTACCAAAACTCGTTCGTCTTTTTCCGTTCGCAATTGAATTTCTTCCAACAAATCATCGATTTGATTTAAACTCGGACGCACTTCAATTTCCGGATCGAGAAGTCCTGTAGGCCGGATAATTTGTTCCACATAAACACCTTCACTTTTTTCCAATTCATAATCTGCCGGAGTTGCACTTACGTATATAACCTGATTCTGAAGTGCTTCAAATTCCTCAAATTTCAAAGGGCGGTTGTCCATAGCGGCAGGAAGTCGAAAACCGTATTCCACCAAATTTTCTTTACGCGAGCGATCACCGCCGTACATTGCACTTACTTGCGGAATCGTAACGTGGCTTTCATCAACCACCATCAGGTAATCTTTAGGAAAATAATCTAACAAACAAAAAGGACGTGTTCCGGGAAGACGACGATCCAGATAACGCGAATAATTCTCAATTCCGCTACAATAACCCAGTTCGCGAATCATTTCCAAGTCAAAATTTGTTCGTTCTTCCAATCTTTTGGCTTCCAAATGTTTCCCTATTTCTTTAAAATAATCGATTTGTTTTACCAAATCATCTTGAATTTCACGAATCGCACCTTGTAAAACATCGGGAGAAGTAACAAACATATTGGCTGGATAAATGTTCAACTTGTCATATTTTCCTTTAATATTGTTTGTAGCCGGATCGAAAATTTCTATTTCTTCTATCTCATCACCAAAAAAATGAATCCGGAAAGCATCGTCAGCATATCCGGGATAAACATCAACCGTATCTCCTTTTATTCTAAAATTTCCGTGACTGAATTCCGCTTCGGTTCGCGCGTATAAACTTTGAACCAATCGATGCAACAGTTTTGTTCTGGTGATAATTTGACCTTGAGAAAGACTGATGACGTTTTTTTGAAATTCCATTGGATTTCCAATTCCGTACAAACAAGAAACCGAAGAGACGACCAACACATCTCTCCTTCCTGATAATAAAGATGAAGTTGTGCTCAATCGCAATTTTTCTATTTCTTCATTAATCGAAAGATCTTTTTCTATGTACAATCCGCTCGAAGGAATGTAAGCTTCCGGCTGATAATAATCGTAATAGGAAACAAAATATTCAACCGCATTTTCAGGAAAAATATTCTTGAACTCTGTAAAAAGCTGTGCAGCCAAGGTTTTGTTATGAGCCAAAACCAAAGTAGGACGTTGAATTTTCTCTACCACATTTGCAATCGTAAAAGTCTTTCCGGAACCGGTAACGCCTAAAAGCGTCTGGTATTTATCGTTTTGTGCAATTCCGTTTGAAAGCGCTTCAATCGCCTTTGGCTGATCTCCTTTTGGGGTAAAATCTGAATTTAATTTAAATCTCATAATAAGTTTTAACCTGATAACAATTAGACGTTACACATCCTTTAAAATTACAGCAATTCAAGGGTTGTGCTTTGTCAGGCGGGGAATTTCAATTTTTTCTCCGTAATATTTTGGTTCCACATTAAATAAAATATCCAAAAAAGCTTTGGTTCGCGCAAAATATTCTCTGATTTTAATTCTTAATCCTCCGGAACCTTCAACATCTTTTGCATTAAAACCAACGGCATTCATTCCATGTTTATGAGCGAGATAAATGGCGCGTTCGTTGTGAAAACGTTGCGAAATAATGATAAATTCTTTCAATCCAAAAATTTCCTTTGCCCGAATCATCGAATCCAATGTTCTGAATCCGGCATAATCCAAAACAATCGCATCTTTCGGAATTCCTCTCTTTATCAATTCTCTTTTGATTGTTTCCGGTTCGTTGTATGACATCGTTCCATTATCGCCGCTCACTAAAATATATGAAATTTTACCTGTTTTATACAGTCTTTCCGCAGCATCCATCCGATACTGAAAATATAAATTGATACCGCCGTTTTTATAAAATTTGCTGGTACCCAAAAGCACTCCCACATGATATTCCGGAACTTTAGCAATATCGTCATAAGTTTTCCCCGATGCAGCATTTGTCACAATGCGGTTCGTGACAACAACAATCAGCAGAAAAATCATTCCCGGAATAATAAGCGTAAAACCGATTCTTTTAAGAAGTAACATTTTCAATTCAATTTTCAGTCTGATTTTTATTTTTTTCCATAATCCATTTACTCATAAACTTCGTACGCTGATATAAATTGTGGTGTAAAATCTGTCCGATAAAATTTTTATTGCGATGTGAATCAAGGGAATTTGAAAGTGTTTTTATTTTATGATGAAAATTATCCTGAAACATCTTTTTCTGAAAACGTTTATATAAGATTGTATATCCATTTTTTTGAGCATTTTCCCATTTTGTTTTATTGGAATACAATTTCACCGCAGCATTAGAAAAATCATCAAGTTCAGAAATTATTCCTCCGAAATCACAATTTCCGGGAATTCCCTCTGCTCCCACGGCTGTTGTTACAGATGGTAAACCGTACTGAAACCCGTCGATTATTTTTCCTTTTAAACCGGCTCCGAATCTTATTGGCGCAAGCAGTACACGATAATTTTCCATCATCTCCCGCAAGTCCGGCGTCCATCCTTTAATTACAAAACCATCTTTTGAATTTGATAAATTTAATATTTTAGAATCTGCATAATTTCCATACACATGACATTCCGTTTTAGGAAGCTTCCGCCGTATTTCCGACCATTTTTGTTTTAACATCATAACAGCATCGACATTTGGCGCATGCTTGAGATTTCCGATAGTCATAAAATGTTTTCGTTCTTCAAAAGCAGGACTTTCATCGATTGTATTTTCCAATAAAAAAGGCAGGTAGTGTAACAAATCTTTTGAAATTTGAAAAGTATCCTTCAGAACATCCATTTCTTCTTCGGAAATAATCAGCGATAAATCCGAACGTAAAATTGAACCGATTTCCCGTTTTGCCAATTCTGTATGCAAATTTGGATTTGCCATCCCTTTCCTTACTGCTTCTTCCCTCGCTTTCCGGAGAAAATGCAAATCTTCTGTATCCAAAATCCGTAGGGCATCAGAGACGTTTTCAGAAACGCGCCAACCGAATTGCTCTTCGGTGATAAATCGATCGAACAACACAACATCCGGTTGCAGTTCTTTTATAAATTTATCAAAAGCATCGTCATTCAAAAAAATTTGTTCCACGTAAATTCCTTGTAACTTTAAATCTTCCGAATAAGGTGTTTTTGTTGCTGCGGCAGCGAAAGTTATTTTCCATTCCCAATTTTGAAACATTGAGATTAGTTGCATCATCCTGCTACCGGCGGCGGTTGTAGAAGGCTCCGGAAAAGTATGACCGATGACAAGAAGTTTATTTAAAGAATGTTTCAAGGCATCGGAAATAAATTACACATCAAATTAAAATTAAAAAATGATGACAACACGCCGGCAAAGACGATGCTGCTTATAAACAGTGTGAGCAAAACCACAATTTTATTTTTAGAATGATAGTTGATGTAATTTAAAAGAATTTGAACGCCAAACGCAACCACTTGCATCCCAAGCAAACGCATCGCACATTTTTCCATAGGTTCTTGATAGTAAACAAAATAAGTCACAAATAAGACCACAATATACAAGACCGAGATGCCAAAAAGCACTGTTTTCGGAAATTTAAATCGTTGAGAATTTGTCATAACAACCGGCTTTTTATCAAAGGTAACGGTTTTTGATTTTACACAGCTTAACAAAATCCAAAACTCTTTAGCATATTTCTACGGGTGCACATCTTGTTCCTTTGAGTGAAGCCGAGAGGTTAAAAAAATTTCTTTTAAAGTTTATACCATAAAAATTATGTAATTTGTGCGAGTAGTAATAACCAAATTAAAAATATTATTTATGGAAACAAAAGAAAACACACTTAACGACGTCTCAGAAGGAAAAACCATTGCAATCATTGCATATTTGACCTTAATTGGATTAATCATTGCTTTTGTAATGAACAATGAAAAGAAAAATACTTTTGCTTCATTCCACATTCGTCAGGCTATTGGAATCGGCATTACCGGATTGGCCTTAAGCGTCATCAATGTCATTCCGATTTTAGGATGGATTATCTCAATATTCGGTTCAATATTTTTAGTAATCTTATGGATTATTGGGTTATTCGGCGCCATTAACGGCAGCTGGAATCCCGTTCCGGTTTTGGGAAAAAAATACCAAGAATGGTTTAAAGGAATCGGTTAAACCGGTACTGCCAACCGTTCATATTTCATTGACGAGGTTTATCTTAATTGGTAAGCCTTTTTTTATTTTGTTGAGATTTGTTATAGATAAATTGAAACTATTTCGATTCAAAGAATTTTCCAACTCCGACTTTAAAGTGGTCGAATTTGGTCACTTTAAAACCAAAGCAAGACTTCCCGTTGTGGGCAGCATCAACGCCGTACCAATTCGTGAAGGATAAAGCCAATCGGAAAGACTCCTCCAACTCAATCAAATTGTTATTACTCAAATGACCTCATTAGTCAATAATAGCAATATAAACAATGAAATAAAGATTTCATTCGTTGTAAATTGCTTTAGCTGCGCTGAATCTCGAAGCTGGCACAAGTCAAGTGCTAATTCCTAAATTATTGAGGACGAGCAATGGCAAATGAATACTCCAAGCTCAATTGATTAAGCTTTCAAAGATTTGTAATTTTACAGAGTTACGTTACAACTTTCTGGAATATGTACCGTCAGCGATTAGAGTTGTGAATTGCTTTCAAAAGTTCTAATTTTACGATGATTTACAACACTACTTCCAATATCACAACAGGAACGCAAGTTGTGAATTGCTTTCAAAAGTTCTAATTTTACGATGATTTACAACTCTGTAATTCGCTTTCGCTTCGATTATACCGTTGTGAATTGCTTTCAAAAGTTCTAATTTTACGATGATTTACAACTTTCCAAATCCGAACAATGCTGTAATACCGTTGTGAAAACATTTACTACGGGGCATTCGCAAGTTTGCCTCGTTTTTATTTTGAAAATATTTTATAGGTTATATTAATAAAAAACCGTTTCTCTCAAATAGAAAAAAACGGCACAAATCTTAATGAAGTTAATGATAGATTTCTGAAAGTGTGTTAAATCTCACAATGTAGCCAACCAAAAAAAGCCCCCTTCCGAAGAACCGAAAGGAGGCTTTATATAGGCAATATTTAGCGACTACTTCAACTACTTCTTTTCAGGAGCATTTAGTTGCGTTGTCTTTTCCATGGAGATGGCTGCTTTTTCAAATTTTACGCGACCCGCTCCTATGTCTATCAGACAGGTTCCGTCATCGAAAACATCGATTAATTTTCCATGAACGCCACCAATGGTTACTACGCGTATTCCTTTAGTTAATTCATTGACAAACTTCTTTTCTTTTTTTGCTTTTTGCATCTGGGGACGTATCAAAAAAAGATACATCACCAAAAAAAGCAGTATGAGCGGTAAAAAACCTGAAATGCCTTCCACGTATAATATTCTTAAAAGTTAATAATTTAGTTTACCGAACTAGTAGCATTCTGAGGACTTACAAATGCTTTGATTCGCACGTGCTCAGTTCCTTTTTCGGTATTAGCTGTGATGGTTACTGTTTTGGTTACTTGATTCTGACCGCTTCCGTCAAATTTAACCAACAACTCTCCTTGCTCGCCGGGAGCAATCGGTGTTCTGGTCCAATCAGGCACTGTACATCCGCAGCTGCTTCGCGCATTTACTATGGTTAATGGCGCATCTCCGGTGTTTGTAAATTTAAAAGTATGCTCAACACGAGTTCCTCTTTCAATAGTTCCGAAGTCATATTCTTCTTCGGCAAAAGTCATTACAGGAAATTTTCCTGATTCAGCATCTTTT
The DNA here is from genome assembly GCA_964636665.1 of uncultured Flavobacteriaceae bacterium. Classification (GTDB taxonomy): domain Bacteria; phylum Bacteroidota; class Bacteroidia; order Flavobacteriales; family Flavobacteriaceae; genus JAAYLC01. The sequence goes on along the minus strand of CAZWVT010000008.1, from coordinate 29,816 downwards.
TCCGCAGTTGCTGCTACGTTTTCTTCATTTACTTTGTCTGCCGCATTGTCTTTACACGAATAAAGTGCAAATACAGACATCAATGCCATTACAACAATTGATTTTCTCATAATAAATTTTGTTTTAATTTTTCAGAATTGTCAAAAGTAATCAATTTTATTTTTCCTGCAAACCGCGTCCGATTTTATTTAATCGCTTTTGTGCCGTGAATTCTTTTACAACCTTGTCTAATATTCCATTTATAAAAATACGGCTCTTGGGCGTGGAATATTCCTTGGCAATTTCCAAGTATTCATTGATAGTCGCACGAACCGGAATCGATGGAAAAAATAAAAATTCGGCAATTCCCATTCTCAGGATAATCATATCAATTTCAGCAATACGGTCTTGATCCCAATTGGGAGTCCGTCCTTTTATTTCCTCGTTTAGCAATTGCTCGTTTAAAATTACTTTGCGGAACAGCTCACGCGAAAATTCACGGTCGTCATCGTGTTTGTACAAATCCGGAACCAAATGTTGGGTCGCATTCTTGGCATTGATTTTCTCTAACATTTTTACAATTGCAGTATTTACAATCGGAAAATCGTCAATCCAGGTCAGTCGTTTGTCTTCCAAATAATCGTACAACTTGTCATTGGGAGCTATGATTTCTTTGTAGAGCTGTAAAACAAAATCACGATCATTTTTTAAAGTCGGATTTTTAAGTTTGAGATACTCAAGATACCAATCCATATCTTTTAATTCATTGAAAAGAATACTCACATATTCAGAATCCATATTCCAATAATCGAGTTTTCTTTTTTCAACAAACTCATTAAAACCGGCATTTTCAGCCAATAAATTTACAATTTGGTTGTCCACAAAATTCCGGCTTGGATTTTTTTCCGTTTCAGTGGCAAAAAACTTCTGACTGGAACGCTCCATATATTCCTGTGCCTGATTGCGAACAGAAACGATAAGTCGCAGCATCAAGCTGTACAAATCGCCCATTTGTTCGATACTGTAATTTAAAAACTTCTCTTGGGTCGCAGGTTCTTGGTTTATAGATTGGTTATATGCATAAACCGATTGCATGACCTTAATGCGTATGTGTCTTCTTGTTAACATATTATTCTAAAAAAACCTATTAACGTCCTAATTCTTTACTTTTGGCGTCAATGCGATTTTGGGCTACTTGAAATGCAGCTTGATAAGTAGTTATTTTATTATTTTCGGATTGTTTGAGAATTTCCAAGGTAGTGTTGTAAATATTTTCTGTACGACGCAGGGATTCATCCAATCCGTAGTTGTGAATCTCTCCATAAACATTGATAATTCCTCCTGCATTAATCAGAAAGTCCGGAGCGTAAACAATGCCTTTTTTTCGCAACATTTCACCGTGTCTATGTTCTTCGGCAAGTTGGTTGTTGGCTGCACCTGCAACCACTTTGGCCTTTAGCATCGGAATGGTTTTGTCATTCAATGTTGCTCCCAGCGCACAAGGAGCATAAATATCCATCGTTTCGTCATAAAGCGTTGTGCCTTCATAAATAATCGCTCCGTACTTATTGCGAACTTCTTCCATTCGGTTTCGGTTGATATCGGTAATATAAACATCTGCGTCTTCTGACCTTAACTTTTGAACCAAGGCTTCTCCAACATGCCCCACGCCTTGTACATAAATTTTTCTCCCTTTTAAATCATCGGTACCAAAAGCAAATTTTGCAGCAGCTTTCATTCCCATATAAACCCCGTGTGCAGTTATGGGCGAAGGATTTCCTTTTCCTCCTTTGGCTTCGGAAAGTCCGACTACGTGAGGTGTTATCGTACGAATCAAATCCATATCATCGGTTTCCATTCCCACATCTTCGGCAGTAATGTATTTTCCGCCAAGTCCATCGACAAATTCCCCGAATTTTTTCATCAATTCCGGCGTCTTTTGTTTTTTGGCATCTCCGATAATCACAGCTTTCCCGCCACCGAGATCCAAACCGGTTACGGCACTCTTATAGGTCATTCCGCGTGACAATCGCAACACGTCGTTCAGCGCTTCTGATTCACTTTGATAATTCCACATTCGAGTACCGCCCAATGCAGGTCCTAAAACCGTATTATGAATCCCGATTATTGCTTTTAAACCAGTATCTTTGTCAAAACAAAAAACAACTTGTTCGTGATTATCAAAAGAAAGCTGACCAAACACGGGACTTATTTTTTGAAGGTCTTCTCCCTGAATTGTTTCAGTAGTCATATTCCGATTGTTTAAGAAAAGTATTATAAAGGGTACAAAAGTAAGCGTTTGATAATGATTGTACAAAGGAAATTCTTATATATTACAACTGATTAAAAAGTCCCTATGCGTGAATTACGATATCTAAACTCCTATTTCTTAAGATATAAAGGGCGTCTTTTTTTAGGAATTGTCATCACGATTGTCGCTACGATTTTTAAAATTGTCGTACCCAAAAAAATTGGAGATTCCGTGACTATCGTCAAACAATATACGGATGGGGAAATTCTCGATGTGGCGGTTGTTAAAGAGCAACTTCTTATCAATATTGGGATTATTTTAGGCGCGGCATTGCTCTCCGGATTTTTCACTTTCTTAATGCGACAGACATTTGTCGTGATGTCCCGTTTTATCGAATACGACTTAAAAAATGTCATATTTCAACATTATGAAAAACTTTCACTGAGTTTTTACAAGCAAAACCGCACCGGAGATTTAATGAACAGAATCAGTGAAGATGTCTCGCAGGTACGAATGTACGCAGGTCCTGCACTGATGTACAGTTCAAGTACGATTACGCTTTTTATCATCGTCATCAGCTATATGTTTTCTCAGGCACCCGTTCTGACTATTTATGCCATTGCACCCCTACCCGTTTTGTCGTTGGTGATTTATAAACTGAGCGTGATGATTCACAAACGAAGTACCATTGTTCAACAATATTTATCGAAACTCACTTCCTTTACTCAGGAAAATTTTAGCGGGATTTCAGTTATTAAGGCTTATGGAATTGAAGACCGCATCAATACCGAATTCCAAACTTTATCTGAAGGCAGTAAAGAAAAAAATGTGGATTTGGCTAAAGTACAGGCATTATTCGGCCCGTTGATGATTTTACTCATCGGTATCAGCAACATTTTGGTTATCTACATCGGAGGTCAGCGTTATATCAACGGTCAAATCGCCGATATCGGCACGCTTATCGAGTTTTTAATGTACGTCAATATGCTGACGTGGCCTGTCGCCGTAGTTGGTTTTGTGACTTCAATGGTACAACGTGCGGAAGCTTCCCAAAAACGCATTAACGATTTTCTTCAAACCGAACCCGAAATTAAAAACGAACAATCGGAACGCACACCGATAAATGGAAAAATTTCCTTTAACAACTTGAGTTTCACCTATCCCGATACAGGAATCAAAGCCTTGAAAAACATTTCATTTACGGTTGTTCCGGGAGAAACCTTGGCTATAATGGGAAATACAGGCTCGGGCAAATCGACTATTTTGGAACTTATCGGCAGGCTGTATGACGTTTCCGATGGCATGTTGACCATTGACGACGCTCCCATACGCTCGTTAAACTTGGACGATTTACGAAACAGCATTGGTTATGTACCTCAGGATGCCTTTTTATTTAGTGACTCTATTAAAAACAACATCCGTTTCGGAAAAGAAGATGCAACAGATGAAGAAGTTGTGGCTGCAGCCAAAAATGCTGTGGTTCACGATAACATTCAAGGGTTTTCCAAAGGTTATGATACTATTTTGGGCGAACGCGGCATAACAATGAGTGGAGGACAAAAGCAACGGCTTTCCATAGCGCGAGCCTTGATTAAGAATCCTAAAATTCTTCTTTTTGATGACAGTTTATCAGCAGTGGATACAGAAACAGAAGAGCAAATTCTAAACAATTTGACAGAACAGACAAAAAACAAAACGACAATTATTGTAGGACATCGGATTTCTTCGGTTAAAAATGCGACTAAAATCATCATTCTCGAAGACGGCAAAATCATACAAGAAGGCACACACCAGCAACTGGTTGAGAAAGAAGGATACTACAAAGAGCTTTACACAAAACAGCTCATGGAAAAAGAAATGTAATTTACTTTGGTTGATTTAGAAATTTTTTAGATTTTTGGCAAAACAACAGAAAAAACCAAATATTATTATGGGTGACAATTTTACTATGGAGCAAGAAGAGATTTTTTCAAAAGTTATGCGTGCAGGAAGACGCACTTATTTCTTCGATGTGCGTTCCACGAAGGCCGGTGATTTTTACTTAACAATTACTGAAAGCAAAAAATTCACTAATGATGACGGTTCCTTTCACTACAAAAAGCACAAGATTTATTTGTACAAAGAAGACTTTGAAGAATTTAAAAATGTATTGAGCGAAATGACCGACTTTATCATCAATGAAAAAGGTGAAGAGGTTATCAGTGAGCGTCATCAAAAGGATTACAAAAGAAACGAAGAAAATGTTGAAAACCAAAACGGAACGACTTCTTCCGATTTCACCGACATTGACTTTGAAGATATTTAAAAATTCACGTGATTTTTAACTATCAATCCGTTTCATCTTAAAGATGAAACGGATTTTTTATTTTGGTTTAACTTATCCGAAGTCCATTTTGCACCGGCAATCCCGGTTCGAGAAGGATGACATCAGTTCCGTTTACAACTCCTAAAACCAAACATTGGCTTTTGAAATTTGCGATTTGTTTTTCAGGAAAATTGACAACGGCTATAATCTGGCGGTTAATCAATTGTTCCTTGGTGTAGCGCTCAGTTATTTGTGCTGAGGATTTTTTTAGACCTATTTCCGATCCGAAATCAATCCATAGTCGATATGCAGGTTTTCGAGCTTTCGGAAAATCCTCCACTTTAATAACAGTTCCTACACGCATTTCTATTTTGTCAAAATCTTCCCAAGAAAGTTGGTTTGTCATACTAAGAAGCTATTTTTAATGAATTGTAATTAGGAATTAATAACTCATAAAACAAGAATAAATAATTTAAATTGTATTCGTGCTAAAAACAAAATTTTAATCCCATCTTTCAAAGGCTTAATTCCAAAAATCGTTTATTGATATTTTGATAATCTGGCTTCCATAAATTTGCCCGTATCTGCGAAATCACTTTCCCGCCACGCTTCTCGACCAAATCAGGATAATATAAGCACAAGCTTAATTATATTTAAGAAAATTTACAAGTAAAATCAATCTTTACCAAAATAATCGCTTCAATCATAACGTAAGCATTCAATAAAACGAGATAATCTTTCAACCATAACAGAAACTTTCCCTGTTTTTGCAAAAAGTTTCAATTATAATGGAAGTAAAATTATTTAAAAAGGGAAAGTTATTTAAATCGTATTAGACCGTTTGTCAATAAAAACATTATCAAAATACTTACCGGGCAACGAAGGATCGGCAAGAGCTTATGTTTTCTTACTGTTTTCTCTTCCAATATTACTCCTCATGCGTGATATTCAACAACTTCAACATTTTTATAGGAACTTGATTTTCTGTTCCGCTGTAATTATCGACTAAGACTCCTTTCGTACCATCTTTTCCTTCAATTACATAAAGAATGGCATTGTCATCGGGATTGCTCATTCCCTCGTAACGATAATATTTGACTGCATCGAAATTACCAGCCTCCCATTTTCTTTTTAGTTCATAATCGCTGTTTTGTTTCAGTACATAATTAAAATCGGTAGTATAACCTTGTTTTCGCAATTCACGTAAGGCATCAGAAAGTGATGGATAAGATTCTTTCATAACTTTAAATTTTTAATTTTACTCTAAAATAGTACGTCTTGTATTTTCCTCCTCGCATTTATAATTTATTTAATACTATTTCTACATAATGCTCCTTATCATCTCAAATAACCAAAGCGATAAAATTTGTATTTTTACAATCTGAAAAAATAGTTCATCATGGCACGTACAGAGTCCACAATGCTTCCGTTAGGAACTCCGGCACCGAGATTCACATTAATAGATTCCGTCACCAATAAAAAAGTAAAACTAATGGATGTACGCGGGACAAAAGGCACGGTGGTAATGTTTATCTGCAATCACTGTCCGTTTGTCAAGCACATAAATGAAGAATTGGTCAGAATTTGCAATGATTATCGTGTGGCAGGTTTTGGGTTTGTTGCGATTAACAGCAATGACATCACGCGTTATCCCGAAGATTCTCCTGAAGAAATGTGGCGTACAGCAAGACGTCTCTCCTATCCTTTTCCATATCTGTTTGACGAAACACAAGAAGTGGCAAAAGCCTATCATGCAGCCTGCACTCCGGATTTTTACTTGTTTGATGCTGATTTGAAATTGGTTTACCGCGGGCAGTTGGACAACTCCAGACCCGGAAACGGCATTCCTGTAAACGGTCGTGATTTACGTGAGGCGATGGATAACATTCTAAACAACAATCCGCAACGGAAAGACCAAAAACCGAGCATAGGTTGTAACATCAAATGGAAAAATCAATTGAGTTAATAAAAAATCCGTTATGTTAATAAACACAACGGATTTCTATAATTTTCATGAAGTTTATCGTTATTTGACATCCATTAATTCCACGTCAAAAATAAGAGTGGCTCGGGGCGGAATAACACCACCTGCACCACGCTCACCGTATGCCAAATGCGAAGGAATTACAAAACGCGCTTTATCTCCGATACGCAACAAACCGATTCCTTCATCCCATCCTGCTATTACTTGACCTACTCCCAATTGAAATTCAATCGGGCTGTTTCTCTTATAGGAAGAATCAAATACAGTACCGTCAGTCAACATGCCCTCGTAATGTACAGAAACTGTTTTTCCTTTTTCTGCTTTTACTCCTTTTCCTACATTTATAATCTTATACAACAATCCGGTTTCCGTGCGGTCAAATCCTTCCGAAAGTATTTTCAAGTCTTGTTCTTCTTTTTCTTTCATTTTAGCAATTCGCGCTTCTCTTTCTCCTGTAAAAGTTCGGAAAGCTTCAATCGCATTCCACTTTTGGGCATCTTCACCTTGGCGAATAATTTCTACTTTTTGCATGACATCTCCTTGAGCTATGGCATTTACCACTTCCTGTCCTTCGACTACATAACCAAAAACAGTGTGATTGTTATCCAGCCAAGGCGTTTCAACATGGGTTATAAAAAACTGACTTCCGTTGGTTCCCGGTCCGGCATTTGCCATTGAAAGTACTCCCGCTCTGTCATGTTTTAATTCCGGATGAAACTCATCGTCAAAATTATATCCCGGACCTCCCGAACCTGTTCCGGTAGGATCGCCGCCTTGAATCATAAAATCGGCAATCACTCTGTGAAATTGCAATCCGTCATAATACGGTTTCCCTTGCGGACGCGCTGAGTTTTCCAAATTCCCTTCGGCCAGCGCCACGAAGTTCCCTACCGTTGCGGGGGTTTGTTTGTATGTCAATTCAATGAGAATCGAACCTTTTTCTGTCGTTATTTTTGCGTAAATTCCGTTTTGCATAATTGTTTTTTAAATAAGTTGCAAAGGTAGTAATTCAAAAAGAAACTGCTTTAAAGACTTTCCGGAAAGAACAATCGTTATAAAAAAAATCCTCTGATTGTAACAAAATGATTTTTATTTCGTCTTATTTATAACCGCCAAGAAAACTTATGTCGAATACAATTTTAACCATCCGAAACCTCACCAAACAATTTGGTGTCCTTACCGCTCTTGACAATCTGTCAATAACAATTGAAAAAGGAAATATCTACGGATTATTAGGTCCCAACGGAAGCGGGAAAAGTACCACTTTGGGAATTGTCTTGAACGTAGTAAATAAAACAAGTGGTGATTTTATTTGGTTCGACGGAAGTGAACCCATTGAAGAATCCCTTAAAAAAATTGGTGCGATTATCGAACGTCCAAATTTTTATCCGTATATGACTGCCAGGCAAAATTTGGAACTTGTCTGTCTTATCAAAAATATTCCTTACGAGACCATTTCGGAAAAACTTGAATTGGTCGGTTTACTCGATCGGCAAGACAGTAAGTTCAACACTTTTTCGTTAGGAATGAAACAACGACTTGCCATTGCTTCTGCACTTTTAAACAATCCTGAAATTCTGATTCTTGACGAACCGACAAACGGTCTGGATCCACAAGGAATTCACCACATTCGGGAAATCATCAAAACCATTGCTTCCCAAGGAACGACGATTTTATTGGCTTCTCATCTTTTGGATGAAGTCGAAAAAGTTTGTACGCACGTAGTCATTTTACGAAAAGGAAAAAGTCTTTACACAGGATCGGTAGAAGGAATGTCTGCAAGTCACGGATTTTTTACGGTGCAAAGTGAAAATATCGAACGCTTAAAAGAAGTATTGCAAAATCACCCGGATTATCACGCTGTTCAAATTGCTCAGGAATCGGTGTTATTTTATCCCGATAAAAATATTACTGCAGCAGAATTAAACAAATACCTTTTTGAAAAAGGCGTCGTCTTATCTCATCTGGTAAAAAGAAAAGAAAGTTTGGAAGAACAATTTTTAAAACTCACCCAACAAAACTAATTTCATGGAAGCTGTCAGATTACTCAAAATTGAGCTTTATAAACTTCGTTACAATCGCTCGGCAAAAATAATCTCTATTGTTTATTTTGTGCTTATTACTTTCATTGCATTCATTGCTTCTATCGAATTTAATTTTGGAGATTTCAATTTCCGTGTTGCCGATCAAGGCATTTTTAATTTCCCATTTATTTGGCATTTCAACACTTATATTGCAGCGATTTTAAAACTGTTTTTGGCAATTGTCATCGTATCGATGATGACCAACGAATACAGTTATCGTACGTTAAAACAAAATCTAATCGACGGACTGAGCAAAAAACAATTCATTTTTTCCAAGTTTCTGACCATACTTTTATTCTCTGCTGCATCTACCCTTTTTGTTTTTATCGTCTCTCTCGTACTCGGTCTTATTTTTTCAGATTATACAGAAATCGGAATTATTTTAAGCGGGATGGAATATTTAGGTGCGTATTTTCTAAAATTAGTCGCCTTTTTTGCTTTCTGTTTATTCTTAGGTGTGTTGGTAAAACGTTCAGCTTTTGCCCTCGGATTTTTGTTGGTTTGGAACATTCTGGAAACATTGGCTTACGGACTTATGAAATGGCAATTTTTTAAAGACACAGAAATTGCTGAATCTGTTGCTGCTTTTTTCCCGTTGAATGCAATGAGCTCCTTAATTATAGAACCTTTTTCGAGATTAGGAGTCATTCAATCTGCTGCAACACAATTAGGCGAAGGATTTAATAAAGAATATCATGTAAGTTTGCTATCCGTAGTTATCGTTCTTGCTTGGACGGCAATTTTTATTTACGGCGCATATTATGTTTTAAAACGCAGAGATTTATAACCACCAACCAAAATTTCAGTAAAATGAAAAAAACTTTATTCTTTATTGCATTGTTGATGTCTTTTTCGGGAATTGCACAAGAACCCGCTCCTTCTGTTTCATTTTGGAATAAATTAAAAACCCATTGTGGCAAAGCTTATGAAGGAAAAATTACCGAAGGAGGCAAAGAAGGCGACGGTTTTGTAGGAGAACGCTTAATTATGCACGTTAGCAGTTGTGATAAAAAAACCATACGAATTCCTTTTTTCGTAGGTGAAAACAAATCCCGAACATGGGTACTCACACTTGAAGAAAATCAACATATCAAACTAAAACACGACCACCGCCATCCCGATGGAAGTGAAGAAGAAGTTACGCAATACGGTGGCACAAGCACAAATACCGGTTTAAGCAATCTTCAAATGTTTCCTGCCGATGTGGAAACTACCGCCCTTCTTCCGCAAGCAGCTACAAATGTTTGGTGGATAACAATTGATGAAAATGAATTTTCATACAATCTTCGCAGACTCGGAAGCGATCGTGTTTTTACCGTGGTTTTTGATTTGACTAAAGAAGTTGCCAGTCCCGGAGCGCCTTGGTAAATGAAAATATATGTTTTTTAAAATCTCAATTTAGCAAACAGGAGCATCTTAGTTTCTATAATTTTTTTTATAGTTTTATAGGCTGAAAATATCATACAATGAAAATTACATATTACGGACATTCTTGCCTTGGAATTGAAATTAACGACACTCACATTATCGTAGATCCATTTATCAGTGGAAATCCAAAAGCATCCTCAATCGATGTTGACAGTTTGAAAGCTGATTATATCATGCTTACGCATGCACATTACGACCACGTTTTGGATGTAGAAAGAATTATCAAAAGAACCAATGCCACCATCATTTCAAATCATGAAATAGCTACTTATTACGGCAACAAAGATTTTAAAGGACACGGGATGAATCACGGAGGCAGTTGGAAATTTGATTTCGGAACGGTCAAAGCAGTTTCAGCCATTCATTCTTCTTCATTTTCTGATGGAACTTATGGCGGAAATCCGATGGGATTTATCATTCAAGCTAACGGAAAAACTGTTTATTTAGCCGGCGATACCGCACTTACTATGGATATGAAACTCATTCCGATGTTTCACAAATTGGATCTTGCAATTCTTCCGGTAGGCGGAAATTTTACAATGGACATTCAGGAAGCGGTTATTGCATCGGAGTTTATCGAATGTGACAATATTATGGGCGTTCACTTTGATTCTTTTGAAATGATAGAAATAAACCACGACGACGCAAAACAAACTTTTAAGAATAAAAACAAAACCTTAAATCTTCTCAGCATCGGCGAACATTTGACACTCTAATCACACTTAATCTATCTCCACGCTATTGGAAAACAAACTATTCTTTGAAGTACAAAAAAAATGGAAAGAAGTCGGTAATTATAAATCGACTAACAAGCTTCAATTGGAGGTTGAACTTTACAAAAAGTTACTAAACATCTTTCAGGTTGGTGATTTTTACTTTTTTCTCTTTGCGCCGCCAATTGCCGAAATCGAATATGTTTCCGATACCATTTCACGTGTTATTGGTTATGACCGTGAAAATTTCACAATAGAATCAATGATGAATATCATCCATCCGGACGACTTGCCTCATTTTATTGATTTTGAATCGCGGGTAGTGGAATTTAAAAAGAAATTGCCTGCGGATAAAATCATGAAATACAAATCACAATATCCGTATCGCATTCGTAAAGCCGATGGAAAGTACATTTCCATTCTTCAACAGTCCATAACTATTCAGAGCGATGAAGACGGCTCCGTGCTTCGGAATTTTGTGGTACATACGGATATTTCCTATTTTAAAAACGATGCAAAAATGAGTCTTTCATTCATCGGATTGGAAGGCGAACCCACTTTTCATAATGTGAAAGAAAATACGCCATTAATTCCTTTCAACAACATTTTGACCAATCGTGAAATTCAAATTTTTAATCTTATCGCACAAAATCTTACCACAGCAGAAATTGCCGACATTCTGAATATCAGTATCGCAACGGTAGGAACTCACCGTAAAAACATCCATCGAAAAACAGGAACACATTCGGCTTTAGAGTTGATTAATCACGCAATGGAAAACGGATGGGTTTATTAATAAGATAGCGGAGTTAAAAAGACTCCGTTTATCAATAGTAGTTTTCCATTTTGCCAAAAAGAACGGAAAGTGACATCGTCAACAAAGTAAACCACACTGCCGCGACCTTTTTTGGCTTCAGCAAATACAATGGAATTCTTCAGTTTTGCTTTGGCTTCTTCTCCTGCAAATCCGGAAACATTTTCAACTTCTTCTCCGATATATCCGACATTGTATCCTTCCGTCATCAGTTTGTATGATTTACTTCCGAGTTTTAATGAATAATAATCCGCATCCATTCCAAAAGCCAACGGATGTGTCGTGTCTAAGTTTACTTTAAAAATACTTCCGGTGATAAAATCTTTGGTGCCGTGCATTTCTCTTTCTGCATAAGGAATTAAATTGGCTGTTTTTTCTTCAGTTTCTTCTTTTTCATTTTTTTCCAATTCATAGCCGTCTTTGTCTAAAAATATTTCCATCGCATTCTGAAACGCAAGAATTCGACCTCCCTGAGATACCCATTTATCTAATTTCTTAAAGTTTTTATCGTTTACAAAATTATAATTCCCATCAGGCAATATCAACACGTCATAATCTGACCATTGAATTCTATCTATATGTTTTGTGTGAATTGCAGTAAATGGAAATGCAAGTTCATTTTCAAAAAAATGCCATAATTGACCATAGTTTAAGGAAGAAATTCCATCGCCTGTCAAAATTGCCACTTTTTTATTTTTTATCAAATGAACATATTGTGAGCCGAAATCAGTAAGCTTGTCTGAATAACTCGTTTCGGAAGCATAAAGCGCTCGTTCATGTTTGTTGGCAATTTCGATTAATTTATTATCAAAATCATCTAAATTTTTATTGTCGCTTCGCGTGATAATCAAACTCCCCCGACCAAACTCACTTCCGCCAAAACTCAATTCTTTTTCAGAAAAACGAACCTTAATGCCTTCTTCTAAAAGGGCTGTCATAAATTGTGCATCTTTTACACTATTCCATTTTGAAAGATATCCGGCAGCATTTTGGACCGGTTGATTTGCCACAAAAGCTGATTCCTCATTTTCGGCAGCAACCAAACGCGTACTGGCTACGGCATCCAAACCAAAAGCATACGCAAGACTCCAAGCAGTAATATCATAAGTTACCGGTGTGGAAAGTTGGGTTTCAGGTTCAAAAAGCACGTGAACCAATTTTCCTTTCGGCTGATTGGTACTGACAACCAAAGCATTGTCAGTTCTAAAATTGGTGTTTTTTCCGGTTTTGTAATGATAACCTCTCACGTTTGCATCTGATGTAAAACCATAAGAAATTTCGTGAATGTCCAATAATTCTGTAAGCGCTTTTATATTGTCCGAATTTCCTTGAAGTACGAAACTTTTGTATTTTAAGTCGTCATTATTAAAAAACTTTCGGAATTCGCTGTTTAATTGGGACGCATTTTTTGAAGCAACTTCTATTGTGGACAATCCTGTTGTTGTATGATGTGCTATTCTGTCTGTAAGCGTGAGTTCCACTCCTTCGTCATTGATAATTCCCAATCCTGCCCTTCCGTGTCCGGCTTGTTCATAAGTCATTCCGATAGCACCGTTAAAAAGCGGATAAGTATCTCCGTAACTCGGATAAAGCAAGTCGAAACTTTCTCGTGTAAAATAAAGCCAGCCTTCTTCGTCAAAATATTTAGCATTGTTTTTTCCGATTGTATGTTGAAAATCTCGTTGCCAAGGCGTTAGCATTTCATGATAAGGTTCAGCTCCGGGCGCAAAATAATAAGGATTGTTGATAAATTGCTCGTGAAAATCAACGTGGATTTGCGGCATCCACTGGTTATATACTTTCAATCTTTGCTGTGTTTCAACCTGACTTGCCCAGGCCCAGTCCCGATTCAAATCAAAAAGGTAATGGTTTGGTCTTCCCGCCGGCCACGGTTCGTAATGTTCAGCTGCATCTTGAGAAGCGTTGTAAGGAGTTGCTCTCACTTGATTGTACCAATTTACATAACGATCTCGTCCGTCAGGATTGACATTCGGATCCATAATAACAACCACGTTTTCAAGATAACCCTGATGTTCGGTAAGCAATTTATAGATGGTATTCATCGCAGCTTCACTACAAGAAGCTTCATTTCCGTGAACGTTGTAACTCAACCAAATAATGGTTTTTTCCGGCGATGCCGAACCTGATAACAATCCGGCATTTTTTAGGTTATCTGTTCTTATCTTATCAATATTTCTCAAATTTTCTTCTGATGAAATCAACGCATAAGTAAGCCTTCTGCGTTCGTTAGTCTTTCCGTAATCGTGATACTGCACCTTATTGCTTTGAGAAGCTACGTGTTCAAAATAGGAAACTATATCACTGTGACGCGTAAACTCCGCTCCCAATTCATAACCTAAAAATTCAGATGGCGATTGCAATTGTGCATTTGCATAAGAAGTAATAATTAGAAATAAGAGTAGAAATATTCTGTTCATCGGAAATAAATTTGAAGGCTAAACTAAAGAAAGATTTTTAATTTAAATAGAATCTGCAAAAGTGTCATTTTTTTTTAAGATTAACGTATATTTGCACACTCAAGAAAATCAAAAGAATTATTTTAGTCTGATTTTTAAACCCAATATGTCCATCCAAACGCTTTCTTACAAAGACACAGGATACTTCTCAAAGCTTATATGTGATTACTTGGAAGAAAATGAACAGTTACAATCTTTTTACAATCATTTTCCGACCATCGAAGCTTTCCAGGCGCAATTGGAAGAAAAACAAAAAAAATTCCCGCTTCAAACACGTCGCTTACTTGCAAAACGCATTATGCATCAATATGGGGATAATTCTATTTCCCAATCCACATTGGCAAACATCGACCTTTTAAAGGAAGAAAATACATTTACCATAACCACCGGACATCAATTAAACTTCTTTACCGGTCCGCTGTATTTCCTGTATAAAATATTTTCAGTCATCAATTTGACCGAACGGTTAAAAAAAGAATACCCGAACCATCATTTCGTTCCGGTTTTTTGGATGGCTACGGAAGACCACGATTTTGAAGAAATAAATCATTTTTATTTCCGAAACAACAAAATTACTTGGGACAAAGAAACTTCAGGCGCAGTAGGAGAACTGAGTACAGAGGGGTTGGAAGCGTTTTCGAGATGTCTTCAAAAAGAATTTGGAAATAGTGAAAACGGACAAAAAATGTCCAAACTTTTTTACGAAGCTTACGTTGAGCATAAAACTTTAGACCAAGCCACGCGATACATTGTCAATCAACTTTTCCGTTCTTACGGTTTGGTAATCGTGGACGGAAATGACAAAGAATTAAAAACTTGTTTTGCGCCTTATGCCAAAAAAGAGTTAGAAACGCAATTGAGTTTTCACGCCATTACTGAAACTACAAAACGATTGACTGCAAAAGGATATCCCGAGCAAGTTCATCCGCGTGAAATCAATTTGTTTTATTTGAATAAAAATGTACGTGAACGCATTGTTTATCAAGAAAACCGTTATCACGTTCTCAATACTTCCATATCGTTCAGCAAAGAAGAGATTCTGGACGAATTAGAAAATCACCCCGAAAGATTTTCGCCCAATGCCTTACTTCGTCCGCTTTATCAAGAAGTTATTTTGCCTAATTTATGTTATATCGGAGGCGGCGGAGAATTGGCTTATTGGTTTCAACTGAAAGATTACTTTGACAAGATTGATGTGCCTTTTCCTATTTTATTGTTGCGAAATTCAGTTTTATTGGTGCAGCAGAAATGGATAGACAAATTAGATAAATTAAAAGTTGATATCAATAACTTATTCCTATCACAAGATGAATTACGCACCCAACTCGCATACGAATTATCACCGATTCCCATCGATTTTACGACGCAGAAGGAATATCTTCAAAATCAATTTCAACAATTGTATGCTGTTGCAGAATTAACCGACGGTTCCTTTTTAGGTGCGGTAGCGGCTCAGGAGAAAAAACAATTAAACGGTCTTGATAAGTTGGAAAAACGACTTCTCCGAGCTCAAAAACGAAAATTTTCTGATGCCATTAACCGCATTCTTTCTATTCAAGATGAATTATTTCCTCAGCAAACACTTCAAGAACGTCTTCACAATTTTTCTGAATTTTATATAGAAAACGAATCCCAATTAATGGATATTCTAAAAGCTGAATTAGACCCTCTGGACTTTAACTTCAAAATAATAACGCTATAAGTATAATTTAAACCTCAAATTCCTTCACCATGAAAAACAAAGTTCTTATTCTCGATTTTGGTTCTCCCTACACACAATTAATTGCTCGAAGCGTTCGCGAGTTGAATGTTTTCTGTGAAATCTTCCCGTTCAATGCACCTCCTGAAGACATTCACGTTTTTAATGCTGTCATCCTTTCCGGAAGTACTGATGCTATTGATACCGGAAATTCTTTAAGTCCGGAAATTTCATCCTTACTTGACAAGGTTCCGGTTCTTGGAATTGCTTTTGGTGCTCAATTGCTTTTAAATCACTTTGGTGGCTCGGTTGAATCTGCCGAACGCGTTGAAGGCTTTGGCAAAAGTCAATTAAATGATAATCTTAAAAAAGATTCGATTTTTCAAAATGTCACCGATTTACAAGTCTGGATGCGTGAAAATTATCGCAACACTACCCTTTCGGACGAGATTGAAGCTTTGGCACATACCTCTGACGGCGAAGTTGCCGCTTTTAAAATCAAAAATCAACATATTTATGGCGTTTTCTTTCATCCGGAAATTCATCAGACCAACGATGGCAAACGCATGTTGGAAAACTTTTTGATTCATACAGGAAAATTAGACCCATCGTGGACTCCTGCGTTGTTTATCGAAGAATCTATTCGGGAATTAAAAAAAACTTTGGGAAATGACAAAGTGGTTCTCGGATTGAGTGGCGGCGTGGATTCTACGGTTACTTCCGTGTTACTAAATCGCGCCATCGGAGATAATTTGTACTGTATTTTTGTAAATCACGGTTTGTTGCGAAAAAACGAATTTGAAAACGTACTGCACCAATATAAAGATATGGGTCTGAACGTTAAAGGAGTAGATGCTTCCGACCGTTTTCTGACAGCACTAAAAGGAGTTACCGATCCGGAACAAAAACGAAAAATCATCGGACGGGTATTTATCGAAGTTTTCGATGACGAAGCCCATCAAATTGAAGATGTAAAATGGTTGGGACAAGGAACAATATATCCGGATATTATCGAAAGTATTTCGGTTGACGGAAAAAGTGTTGCCGTAAAAAGTCACCACAATGTAGGCGGGCTTCCGGATTATATGAAACTCAAAATCGTCGAACCGCTTAAGATGCTTTTTAAAGATGAAGTTCGCCGCGTAGGAAAAGAATTGGGAATTCATTCAGATTTAATTGGAAGACATCCTTTTCCCGGTCCCGGATTGGGCGTTCGAATTTTAGGTGAACTTACTGCTGAAAAAGTTCGTATCTTGCAAGAGGCAGATGCAATTCTGATTGACAAATTACGTTCGTGGAATTTATACGATTCTGTTTGGCAAGCTGCAGCAATCTTATTGCCTATAAACAGCGTTGGACTAAAAGGAGACGAGCGAACTTATGAACGCGTAGTTGCACTTCGGGCGATACAATCGATAGACGGGATGACCGCAGATGTGATTGAGTTGCCTTATGAGTTTTTACACGAAGTGAGCAATGCTATAATAAATAATGTGGAAGGCGTCAATAGAGTAGTTTACGATATTAGCTCAAAACCGCCTGCAACAATAGAATGGGAATAAAACAGTTATTATGGTGGTTAATTTAAAAAATCTTTTTTTTATCGCTTTGAAGTATTCTTTTTATCTAAGTGTTTTTATATACTTCCTCGCCAGTTGTGGTTCCTCAGCCCAGCCGATGCAGTATGAAAGTTATTCCGTACAAGAAGGAGAAACTGTAGAAAGTATTGCCAGAGATTACAACATCTCTAAATCTACAATCTATAATCTCAATCCGGAATCCAGAAATGGCGTTAAAGTGAACAGCGTGCTGATACTTCCTGCGCGTCAAAGTGTTTCTGACACCAAAACTCCTGTCAAGAATCCTTTTCACCATCATCAAGTTGAAGCCGGAGAAACTTTATACGGTCTTTCAAAACAATACGAGGTGAGTGTTGAGGATATCAAAAAACACAATAAAGAATTATATGACAGAGCGTTAAAAGAAGGTGAAACCATCATTATCCCAAAAAACATTCCTGAGGATCCAAATCATTTAGATTTGGATCTTCCCTCAGGAACGCAATCTTATACTGTTTCTCCAAAGGAAACAAAATATGGTATTGCACGTAAATTCGGCATCACCATTGAAGAACTTGAAAAATTAAACCCGCACATTAAAGAAGAATTTCCTGTAGGAACCACATTGATTGTCCCTTCGGAAAATATCGTGGAGCAAGGAGAAGTTGATACGACTTTGTACGAGTTATATGAAGTAAAACCTCGAGAAGGATTTTACAGATTAAAAAGTAAATTCGGACTTACCAAAGAAGAAATAATTAAACTAAATCCTTATGCAGCTGACGGATTGAAAGACGGAATGATTTTAAAAATTCCTAAAAAATCTGCTATAGAGGAAGTAAAAATAGTGGATTTAGAAACTAAAATTAAAAACAAACAACTAAAAAACATCGCGCTAATGCTTCCTTTCCGGCTTCCTGATTCTATTCAGGATGGAGAAGATTTAATAAAAAGAGACGCCACCTTACGCATAGCTTTGGATTTTTACAGCGGCGCTATTATGGCTGCAAAATTTGCCAAAGAAAAAGGAATTTCAGTTCAGTTGAATGTTTTTGATACCGGAGCGAATGAAACCAATTTAGCCAACATTCTTGCCGAAAATAATTTTAAAAATACACAAGCAATTATCGGTCCGCTCTTGCAAAGAAATGTGGAACAAATTGCTGAAAAATTAGAATCCGAGAATATTCCTGTTTTCTCTCCTTTGAGCAACAGAGACCTCAATATGCGGTCTAATTTATTTCAAACAATACCAACGACGTCAGTGCTTCAACAAACCATGATAAACTATTTGCGCCAAAACGGTTCAGACAAGAACATTCTATTTATTTCTGACGGAAAACACAGAGAATTAGTTGAAAATGCAAGTTCCTCTATGCCTACTGCAAAAATTATGGTAGTGAGAAATAATTTTATAAAAGAAGAAGAAATTCTTCCCCATTTGCATACCGATAAAGAAAATTGGGTAGTTTTATCATCTGACCAACCAATTCTCATAAGCAGCATAGTAAACACACTTAGCAATATGCTGGAATCCAATGAAATTCGTTTGTTTGCCTTAGATCGAAACGATGCATACGAATGGGATGAAATATCAAATACCCGATTGGTCAGATTGGAATTTACTTTTCCTTCTGTCAATAAAAATGACGAAGCTAACCGAACCACAGAATTTTATAAAGATTATCATAAAAAATACGGGGTATGGCCTAATCGTTTTGTTACGAGAGGTTTTGACGTTACTTATGATGTCATTTTGCGATTGGCGGCAGATAATGATATTTATGAATCTTCAACCTCTAATATAGAAACGGTTTATGTTGAAAATAAATTCCGTTATGATTCATCTAATTCCGGATATACCAATCAAGCGACGTATATATTAAAATACACAGAAGATTTAAAATTTGAAGTTATAGAATGAGCACTTCCAAAGTAACTTATATAGGAGATTTACGTACAGAAAACCTACATATAAACTCGGGCAACACATACATTACCGATGCTCCTACGGACAATCACGGCAAAGGAGAAGCTTTCTCTCCTACCGATACCGTTGCAACAGGATTGGCAAATTGCATGCTTACCGTAATGGGAATAAAAGCACGGGAAATGAATATTGTACTCGACGGAAGTGTAGCAGAAGTTACCAAAATTATGGCGTCTAATCCGAGAAGGATTTCTGCAATTGAAATTAACTTAAAACTTCCAAAAGAAATCGATTCGAAAGCACGGAAAATTTTAGAAAATACCGGGAAAAATTGCCCTGTTCTGCATAGCCTGCATCCGGATATCAAAAAGGATATTATTTTCAACTGGGGATAAACAAAATCTTTTTTCAGCTTATTTACTATGAAGTTTTTCTTGTTCCTTTTTTTACTAATAGCTTTCGTACAGATGGAAAATAAAATCATTTGGAATGAAAATCACAAACTGAGCTGGAATGATTTTGAAGGCACGCCCAATTCCGATTCTCCATTTGCCGCAAGCACCAACACCGGAATTCAATTTGGCTATTCCTATACTTCCACTGCCGGAAAAATAGATTTGGAATATACCGTCGAGAGTTTTTTTAATAAAGATGATTCTTGGTATTTTCCGCATCTTGTAAACGACCATATTCTCAGTCATGAACAAAACCATTTTGACATTTCTGAATTACACGCCCGCAAACTAAGAAAACAACTAAGCCAAAAAAGATTTACAAAAAACATCAAAAACGAAATCCACGTTATTTATTCACAAGTCGAAGAAGAACGCAAAGAAATGCAGCGCAAATTTGACAGTGAAACCGAGCATTCCCAAAATTTTAAAAAAGAAGCGGAATGGACAAAACACATAGCAAACCAACTCAAACGCTATGAACGATGGAAATAAAAAAGCTCTTTTAACAGAGCTGGCCAATTACAAAATGCCGTTTGGGAAATATAAAAATCGGTTATTGCTTGACATTCCCGAACATTATTACATCTGGTTCAAACAAAAAGGATTTCCTCCCGGCAAATTAGGCAGTATGATGCAGCAAATGTACGACATCAAATGCAACGGATTGGAGATGATTTTGCGTCCGTTTGTCATAAAATAAAAGTTCCTTCATCACAATTCGTACATAGATTTTCTTTTGCTTACATAATAAAAATGTACCTTTGCATCCCGTAATTGAAAATTCATTTAGAGTCATTTTATGGGCGATATTAAATACATCTTTGTTACGGGTGGGGTTTCTTCTTCTCTTGGAAAAGGGATTATTGCAGCTTCTTTGGGCAAATTACTTCAGGCGAGAGGTTTTCGGGTCACCATTCAAAAACTTGATCCTTATATCAATATCGATCCTGGCACACTGAACCCTTATGAACACGGAGAATGTTATGTAACCGGAGATGGAGCAGAAACTGATTTGGACTTAGGACATTACGAGCGTTTTCTTAATCAACCGACATCACAAGCAAATAATGTAACAACAGGACGCATTTATCAGAGTGTAATCGAAAAAGAACGTCGCGGAGAATTCTTGGGCAAAACCGTTCAAGTAGTTCCACACATTACCAACGAAATCAAACAACGTATCCAAATCCTTGGAAAAACGGATGATTATGACATTGTAATTACTGAAATCGGAGGAACTGTAGGCGACATCGAATCTTTACCATATATTGAAGCGGTTCGGCAGATGAAATGGGAATTTGGAGATGACAATGTATTGGTAATTCACTTGACATTTGTTCCCTATTTATCCGCTGCGAGAGAACTCAAAACAAAACCAACACAACATTCAGTCAAAACCCTGATGGAAAGTGGAATAAGAGCAGATATCTTGGTTTGCAGAACAGAACATGAACTTTCTGATGAACTAAAAACAAAACTTGCTTTATTTTGTAACGTCAAAAAAGAAGCGGTTATTCAATCGATTGATGCTTCTACCATTTACGACGTTCCCAACATGATGTTGGAAGAAGGTTTAGACACCGTTACGTTGCAAAAACTAAAACTCGAAACTGACAAAGAACCAAATTTAACACACTGGAATAACTTTTTAAAGCGTCATAAAAATCCAAAAGCTGAAGTTCGCGTAGGATTGATTGGAAAATATGTAGAATTACAGGATAGTTATAAATCTATTTTAGAAGCCTTTATTCACGCCGGCGCAGAAAATGAAGTGAAAGTTAATTTAGAATTTATTCACTCTGAACACATTAACACAAAAACCATTGGAAGCAAACTGTCAAAATTAGACGGAATTTTAGTGGCTCCCGGTTTTGGAGAACGCGGTATCGATGGTAAAATGGCTGCTGTAAAATATGCGAGAACACACAATTTGCCGTTTTTGGGAATATGTTTGGGAATGCAATTGGCAATAATCGAATTTGCCAGAAATGTATTAAAATTAAAAGATGCAAACAGCACCGAGATGAATCCGAAAACAGCGCATCCTGTGGTGAATTTGATGGAAAATCAAAAGAACATTCACGCCCTTGGCGGTACGATGCGCCTAGGGTCGTGGGCTTGTAAAATCAAAAAAGACAGTCTTGCCTACAAAGTTTACCAATCCGAAGAAATTGAAGAAAGACACCGTCATCGGTATGAATTTAACAATGAATATCTTGAAAAATTTGAAGAAGCAGGAATGATTGCCACAGGAAAAAATCCTGACAGCAACCTTACAGAAATTGTAGAAATACCATCACATCCGTGGTTTATGGGCGTACAGTTTCATCCTGAATACAAAAGTACCGTGGCGAATCCGCATCCATTATTTGTAGGATTTGTCAAAGCAGTACATAAACATCAAATAAGCAAGAAAACAAAATCTTAGATAACGAATTATCTATGTTAGAATTTAATTACAAACAAGCCGAAACACGGCAAATAAATGAAAGCGAATAAATTCGCAGCGCTATATGGAGCAGAAAAAATTTGACAGCAATTCAATACTAGGTTTCGTATTAATAAGTGGAATATTAATATGGATGTTGTATCTCAACAAACCTACTGAAGAAGAAATTCAAGCAGAACAAGCCCGAAAAGAAGCAGAAGCACTTGAAGCTGAAAAACAACCAAATGAAGACATACAATTTTCGGATGCGACTAAACAATTAACATCTGTCAACACACACGATTCTTTGGCTTTTGAACAATTGAGAAATCGCCTCGGGTCTTTTGCTTATTCAGAAACAACAGATGCAGCACAAGCACACGAAACAATTCTTGAAAATGATGTGCTTTTTTTAAAGGTCAACAACAAAGGTGGTTATATTACAGAAGCACGATTAAAAAATCACACCCGATACGATTCCATTCCGATATATTTAATTCGCAATGATAATTCATTTATGAATCTTGAGTTTGCTGCCGAAAATCGTACTTTAAATACCAAAGACCTTTACTTTGAACCTGAATTATTCCAAAACGGCGAAGATCAAATTCTTTCTATGAAGTTAAAAGCTTCTGAAGATGCCTACATCGAGTTCCGATATACGCTTCATCCGGGAGAATATATGATGGATTTTGGCATCAGCAGTCACGGTTTAGACGGCATTCTGGATTCTTCCAAGTCGATGGAATTGGAATGGGAGCTCACCGGATATCGTCAGGCGAAAAGTATTTCTTACGAAAATCGTTACACGCGATTGACCTATGAATATGAAAGGAATAAACATTCTAAACTTTCTCCGGGCAGTGACGATTCTGAACTAAGAAGAGATGTAAATTGGATGAATTTCAGACAACACTTTTTTAGTTCGATGCTTTTAACAGATACCCCTTTTAAGGAGGTAAATTTCAGTTCAGAAAATTTGGTGCACGATGAAAAAGTCGATACGGTTTATACCAAAAAATACAATGCAAAAATTGCATTGGAAGCCAGGAACGGTCGTCTTGCTTATGATATGAACATGTATTACGGTCCGACGGATTATCAAATATTTAAAAAATACGGACGCAATTTAGATAAAGCCATGCCATTGGGCTGGGGAATTTTCGGATGGATTAATAAGTACCTCATTATTCCCGTATTCGGATTTTTAAGCAGTTTCCTTCCTGCAGGAATTGCCATTATCGTGTTGACCATATTGGTAAAACTGGTATTATCACCCGTTCAACACAAGCAATATCTGGCTCAGGCAAAAATGAAAATCCTAAAGCCGGAAATGGATGAAATCCGTGAAAAATACAAAGGAAACCAAATGAAGATTCAGCAAGAAACCATGAAACTTCAAAATGAAGCAGGTGCAAGTCCGCTGCAAGGTTGTTTGCCGGCATTGCTTCAGATTCCGGTTTTCTATGCGTTGTTTACCTTCTTCCCTACTGCTTTTGATTTGCGTCAAAAAAGTTTCTTATGGGCAGACGATTTATCGAGTTATGACACCATTCTCGATTTACCATTCCACATACCGTTTTATGGAGATCACGTGAGTTTATTCCCGATTTTGGCATCCATCGCTATTTTTATTTATATGATGATGACCACCGGACAAACAATGCAACAACAGCAACAACCGGGAATGCCTAACATGAAATTTATCATGTATTTGTCGCCGCTCTTTATGTTGATTTTCTTTAATAACTACGCGAGTGGATTGTCACTTTATTATTTTGTTTCAAACTTGATTACCATTGGAATTATGCTTGTTATCAAGAACTTTATCATCGATGAAGAAAAAGTTTTAGCCAAAATTGAGCGTAAAAAAGCACAGCCTAAAAAGCGCAATAAATTCCAACGAAAAATGGCTGAAATCATGGAGCAAGCTGAACAGCAAAAACAGCTTCAAGAACAACAAAAACGAAAAAAGAAATAATTAATCGGAAGTGATTTTTTATTGTTTCATATAAAAACCTTTAACGGAATGCATCGGATTTGTATCATATTAAGCTTACTTTTCTGTATGCATTCCGGTTATTCTCAGTCGGAATACAATCAAAATGACAATCGAGGACGACACCACGGTCCTTGGAAACAATATTATCCAAACAGTAAGCAATTGCGTTACGAAGGTAATTTTCATCACGGAAAAGAAACCGGAACTTTTAAGTTTTACTGTAGTGAATGTGGCGATAAACCAAACGCCATAAAGCATTTTGACTTAGAATCTGATTTAGCGGATGTTTCATTCTATGAAAAAGGAAAACTTGCAGCTCAAGGAAAAATGAGAGGCAAAGATTACGTCGGAAAATGGATTTATTACCATAAAAATTCTGAAAAGATAATGATGGAAGAACACTATGCTGAAGGACTTTTAGACGGTAAAAAAACTGTTTTTTATCCCAACGGAAATCTTGCCGAAGAAATTCATTACAAAAAAGGAATTAAAGAAGGCATCAACAATTATTATGCACCTGACGGCACCCTTCTGAAAAAACTAAATTATCACAAAAATCATCTTCACGGAAAAGCTGAATACTACGATGCAAAAGGAAATCTTATCATTAAAGGCTACTATAAAAACGGCTTAAAAGATAAGATATGGCGCTATTACGAAAATGGAAAAATGAGCAAGGAAGAACATTACCCGAAAAAACATTAATTTTCCGTAATTTTGTAAGGTTTCAGCCATTTTAGCTACTCATTACTGAGCGCTTATTTTTATTAAAACAATTATCAGATGGAAACTAAAAAAAGAGTTGTTGTCGGTCTCAGTGGCGGCGTTGATTCCAGCGTTGCTGCATATTTATTACAACAACAAGGTTATGAGGTTATCGGACTTTTCATGAAAAATTGGCATGACGATTCTGTTACTATTTCCAACGAATGTCCATGGCTCGATGACAGCAATGATGCGATGTTGGTTGCAGAAAAACTCGGAATTCCGTTTCAAACAATCGATTTGTCTGAACAATATAAAGAGCGAATTGTAAATTATATGTTCCACGAATATCAAATGGGAAGAACTCCAAATCCTGATATTTTATGCAATCGCGAAATCAAATTTGATGTTTTTATGAAAATTGCATTATCACTTGGTGCCGATTATGTGGCTACGGGACATTATTGCAGAAAAAGAACAATTACTAAAGACGGAAAAACCATTTATCAATTAATCGCAGGAAAAGATACCAATAAAGACCAGTCTTATTTTTTGTGTCAGTTATCTCAGGAACAATTGGCAAAAACATTATTCCCGATTGGAGAATTATTAAAATCCGAAGTTCGCCAAATTGCAGCCGAACAAGAATTGGTGACCGCCGAAAAGAAAGATTCCCAAGGATTGTGTTTTATCGGAAAAGTCAGGCTGCCTGAATTTTTACAGCAAAAACTCGAACCCAAAGAAGGAATCATCATCGAAGTACCTGCTTCCATTTCAAAATTTGCAACAAAAGAAACTGCTGATTTTTCAAAATCCAAAATGCTGGAAAGCTTGTCGGCAAAGCATTTTTACAATCAAACTGACGGGAAAGTTGTGGGCAATCATTCCGGAGCACATTTCTTTACCATCGGACAACGAAAAGGGTTGGCAGTTGGAGGAACCAAAGAACCTCTTTTTATCATCGGAACAGATGTAGAAAACAACATCATTTATACCGGGCAAGGAAAAAATCATCCGGGATTGTACCGCCAAGGACTTTTTGTCAGAAATGATGAAAACCATTGGATTCGCGAAGATTTGAGATTGCAGGAAGATGAAGAAATGAAAGTTATGGCAAGAATTCGTTACCGTCAACCTTTAGAAAAAGCTACTTTACACCAAACATACAACGGGCTTTATGTTATCTTTGACAATCCACAATCGGCAATTACCGAAGGACAATTTGTAGCTTGGTACCAAGGTGAAGAATTATTGGGAAGCGGTGTAATTTCGTAAAAATACAGCAACATTTTCTTTTTGGTTTAATTTTATTATTTCTCAATTTCATACACGTGATAAGAAACATTATATTTTCATTTTTGTTATTGGCAATAACAAATTTAGCAGCACAAAATCGAGATGCGTTGGTTTTTTTTAAGGATAAAGACAACGTAGCCGCAAGTCTTGCCAATCCTAATACAATTCTCACTCAAGAAGCTATTAATCGAAAATCTATACACAATATTCCGATTGACGAAAGAGATGTTCCGCTGAATGAAAATTATAAATCCACTGTTTCAAATCAATCAGGAATATCGGTTTTGGCAAAATCAAAATGGCTCAATGCCGTTTATGTTCGCGGCGCTGTTAAAGACATTCAAT
The DNA here is from genome assembly GCA_964636665.1 of uncultured Flavobacteriaceae bacterium. Taxonomy (GTDB): domain Bacteria; phylum Bacteroidota; class Bacteroidia; order Flavobacteriales; family Flavobacteriaceae; genus JAAYLC01. The sequence continues at coordinate 3,362 of CAZWVT010000008.1, read as the reverse complement.
CATTGGCAACTTTATCTTTTGTTGATGATATTGAATTTATGGATGCCTCCTTAAACCGACCTTTTCAACCTTCCAGAAAAACTGATAAATTTAAAGAGGAAAAAATACTTGCGAATTACAATTATGGAAATGCATTAAACCAGACACTAATGATTGGTGTCGATGCGCTACACGACAGCAATTATGACGGCGATGGAATCACGATAGCATTTATGGATAACGGATATCCCAGCATTCTTACAAACAGGGCTTTTGCAGCAATGCGTCAAAATAACAAGCTCCTTGGTTATTATGATTTTGTCAATCGCATTGAAGATTATGAAGGCTCCGGAAGTCATGGAACTTATACGCTGAGTACTGCCGCTGCTTATTTAGACGGAGAATTTGTAGGAACTGCACCTAAGGCATCGTATTATTTATTTATCACTGAAGATGGCAGTCAGGAATCTCCGGTCGAAGAAGCTTGGTGGGTAGAAGCATTAGAACGCGCAGACAGTTTAGGCGTTTTCGTTACAAACACTTCATTGGGATATTTGGATTTTGACATTCCTGCATACAACTATCAATATTCCGATTTAGACGGACAAACAACTTTAAGTGCTCGCGGCGCCAACATTGCTTTTGAAAAAGGGATGATAAATGTAGTTTCTGCCGGGAATGAAGGCGCACAATTCGGTTATATCACAACTCCCGCCGATGCGATTGGAGCTTTTACCGTGGGCGCTGTTGATGCTTATGGAAATCGCGCTTGGTTTAGTTCTCACGGACCTTCATTCGATGGTCGCATAAAACCGGATGTTATGGCGCAAGGAGAAGGAGCGGCGGTTGTGGATTTGAACGGCGATGTAGCATATTCAAACGGGACTTCATTTAGCGGTCCCATTATTGCCGGTGCCATTGCTTCTTTGTGGCAAGTTGCTCCGCATCTCAAAAATGATGTCATTATGCAAGCAGTTCGAGAATCAGCGGATTTGTATGCCAATCCAACGGCTCTGATGGGTTATGGTATTCCAAACTTTGCAGATGCACTTACCCAAGTTCAAATTTTAAATACAGAAAAACATCTTCGAAAAGAATTATTCGCAATTTATCCGAATCCCGTTACAGATTACTTTCATATTTCATTTCCTGAACACATCAGCAATGCGATTGTAAATGTTTATAATATTTTAGGACAAAAACTCTTGGAAAAAGAAATTTCAAACACTGACAGTAAAGTAAATATCGAGCATCTGAATTCGGGTATTTATTTAATTTCCATCAATGCTGACAACCAAATAGTCGGATTTAAAATCGTTAAACAATAATAGAGAATGTTGTCTGGATACCAAAATAGGTAATTTAAAAGTTATATCTAAGAAAAATATTACTCGAAAAAATCCCTCCATCCCAATCCATCATTGTTTTCTAAATCAATTTCGTCACTCAAATGAAGATATAGAAATCCCATTATTGAAGAAATGTTGATAGCATCATAATTTATATTTATAAGTTATAAATTTGTCTATTTGCAGAAAAAACATCCATATTAACCCCTTCTGCTGATTTAACAAAAAATTAATTATTTATATGTAAATCGGCAACAACAATATTCAACAAATTATTTCAAAATGACCAACAACAATCAAATAACCCAACTTTTTAATATCAAACACCCTATTATTCAAGCCGGAATGATTTGGAACAGCGGCTGGAGATTGGCAAGTGCAATGTCTAATTCAGGAGGATTGGGATTAATTGGCGCAGGCTCAATGTATCCTGATGTACTTTTGGAACACATTCAAAAATGCAAAAAAGCAACACACAAACCTTTTGGCGTTAACGTTCCGATGCTTTATCCGGATTTGGAAGAAATTATCGACATCATTATAAAAGAAGGTGTAAAGATTGTTTTCACCTCTGCCGGAAATCCAAAAACTTATACGGAATACTTAAAATCTCACGGAATCACGGTAGTTCATGTGGTGAGCAGTGTCAAATTTGCATTAAAAGCGCAGGAAGCCGGGGTTGATGCAATTGTTGCCGAAGGTTTTGAAGCCGGCGGTCATAACGGCAGAGAGGAAACTACAACTTTTACACTGATTCCCATGGTAAAACAACAAATTTCCATTCCTTTAATTGCTGCCGGAGGAATCGCAACCGGTCGTGGAATGTTGGCCGCCATGGTTTTAGGCGCTGACGGCGTACAAATTGGAAGTCGGTTTGTTGCCTCGGAAGAGAGTTCTGCACATCGTGCATTTAAAGAAGCCGTTGTCAACTCAAAAGACGGCGACACTGTATTGACTTTAAAAGAACTTGCACCTGTTCGATTATTAAAAAATCAATTTTATGAAAGTCTTATAAAGTTGTACAGCACCAACCCCACTCTGGAAGATTTAAAAAACCATTTGGGACGCGGACGTGCCAAATTAGGCATGTTTGAAGGCGATTTGGAAAAAGGAGAATTGGAAATCGGGCAAATTGCTGGATTGATTGATGAAATAAAACCTGTTTCAGAAATTGTAAAAGAGATAATATCAGAATTTGAAATAGCAAAAAAAGAAGTGTCGTTATTTTAGATATTGATTTCCAAATCAATTATGCTTATTTATCAAATTCATTACAACATAACTCAAAAAACAAATGTTAATTTTCATGATATTGCATAAGTTTGTTGTTATTAATTAAATTTCTCCAACCATGAAAAACTTTACGCTCATCTCTATTGTGTTATTATTTTTTGCTTGTAATTCAAATGATCGCCACGAAGAACTTTTAAAAGAAAATGAATTATTAAAACAAGAATTAGAACTCGAAAGAAAAGGAAAACCAACAAATGCTTCTTTGACTACCGCCGCAGCATTTAAAAACGAAAAAACAAATTCGACAATCAGTGAATTAAGAAAATTAGCTCCCGATTCCAATATTGATGTTTACGGAAATTTCTCAATTGATATGGGGTCGGCATCAAGTGGCAGAGTAATGGGAAATTTAAAAGAAATAGAGCTCGACAACGAACTTTTGCCTGAAAGACCCGGCTGTGCCGACATTTGTCCGGAAACGTTTGTCATTCATTTCTTTTGTATAGAGAACAAAAAATGCCTTACCGATCCTGCTTTTAGAGAATTTACATCGGAAAAAGGTTTTATTTCCTTTGAGAATATTGAATATGGCAAGCGTTTCTACGAATTATTGATGAATATTAAATCCAACTTATAATATCATTTTTTAGTACACGACAAAAAATATAATTGATTGAAAAATCAATAAAATAAGTTCTTTTAAATTTTGATATAAAGCTGATATTCAATATATTAAAGGATTATTCACAACGTATGCCTTTAAAAAAGAACATCAGCTTAGTCAGCAGGATTCGACAATAA